>JBFOLQ010000028.1:0-23982 GCA_040830145.1 Flavobacteriaceae bacterium
AATACCAGTACGAAGGGGAAAAAAATGATTTTCATTTTCACATGTTTAAATTGTAGTAAGTAATTGATTTTATGTTTATTATAAAATTGAGAGCGCATACAAATACTATGCTTCCACATTAAAAATTTTAAACATCCCCTTTTGTGAAAAAATGTTTAAAATTTATTGATGTCCGTTTCATGGGAACTATTGCTTTGTGGTTAAAGATACGCTATCACAATAAAATAGTGCTTTGAATATGAGGGAAACGGAGGGGCATCCAATGCGGATTGGGGTATTTCCCCTTTGAAAATCATTTTACCTGTACTTTCAGCGTATCCCATTTTGATTTGTATCTTGAGACTCTCTTCCCTTTTAAACCTGAAGAAATGGCAAAATATGTTTTTTTAGCAATGCTGCTGCTCCCCGTATTCATCATCCAAGGTCAGGAAATCCATTTTCCGGAAAGGGGCGCCAACTGGCTACAAGCGAAGCCACACCAATTTGAATACAACGAAACAGCATTACAAAAGGCTGTGGTCTTTGCCCAAGAAAATGAATACTCAGGTCCGCGGGACATAAGGCAGGCCATCCTCAAAGGGTTTGAACGCGAACCTTTCCATGAAATTCTTGGCCCTACCAAAAAAAGGGGCGGACCTGCCGGAGTCATCCTAAAAGATGGGTATCTCCTTACTTCTTGGGGAGATGTACAGCGGGTAGATATGACCTTTAGTGTCACCAAAAGCTTTTTGTCCACCATGGCCGGTTTGGCCGTGGATGCCCAATGGATTAACCAGCCTACGGATACAGTTGCCAACTATATATGGGACGGCACTTTTGATGGAGAACACAACCGTAAAATCACGTGGGAACATTTATTGCAACAAAACTCTGATTGGTCAGGGGAGTTATGGGGTTTGGCGGATTGGGCCGATCGCCCACCCCGAAAGGGAGGGGTTGACGATTGGAAATTCCGTACACTCAATGAACCAGGAACGGTTATGGAATACAATGATGTGCGGGTTAACGTACTGGCCTATGCCCTTACCCAGATATGGCGCCAGCCCTTGCCCCTTGTACTGAAGGAACGGTTGATGGATAAAATTGGGGCATCCCCCACCTGGCGATGGTTCGGATACGATCATGCATGGACGGTGATTGATGGTATCAAAATGCAATCCGTCACTGGGGGTGGTCATTCAGGGGCCGGTCTGTTCATTTCCACAGCCGACATGGCCCGTTTTGGGCTCCTTTTCATGAACAACGGCCAATGGAAAAATGAAGGATTACTCAGTAAGGAATGGATTGAAAAAGCCACCCAACCCTCCGTGCCCAATGTCAACTATGGCTATATGTGGTGGCTGAACCGGCGGGGGGCTCGCCATTGGGAAGGTGTACCCGAACATGTGTTCTACGCTGCTGGTTTTGGAGGTAACTTTATTGTGGTAGACCAAAAAAAAGGAATGGTCATCGTAACCCGCTGGCTGGAGCCCTCCAAAATAGGGGAATTTGTAAAACAGGTATATCGGGCATTTTGAATCCGTAACCTCTTCTTTTCCTGGGGCGTAAACGAAAATTACATAGTGAAGTGATTTGAACATCTTCGATATGTTTAGCATGCAAGTATCCCTAAATACGGTAAATGCCGGCCAAATGTCGGGCTAAATCCATGCCGTTTTTTTGGGTGCCTTTGGTTTTGGGCGTAACATTGCCCAAGACTAAAAAAAGACGTCATGAAACAACCGGAACTAGGCATAAAGATCAGTGAACTTCGAAAGCAAAAAGGCCTTACCCAAGAAGAGCTGGTACATCGTTGCAATATCAATGTAAGAACCTTACAACGTATTGAAAGTGGGGAAGTCACTCCAAGGAGCTATACCATTAAAACCATTTTGTCCGCCCTTGACCACGATTATGAATCACTCTATGAAAATAATCCCTCCAAAATCAAACCCATTTCGGCCAGTGAGGCCAAATCCTCATTTTCCCTGCTTACCATAACATGGGTGGCAGGTATCTTATTTCTTGTTGCTGCTGTATTTGAAGGGATTGTTGATTGGTACAGATTTTACGATGGAGAACTAATTTTTGGTAGGTCTTGGTACATGGCCATAAAAATTATGGTGCTTGTATTTAACTGTGTATTGCTATTCGGGTTTTTGATCACTGGTAAACTGTTGAATAACTACTTGATGAAAATAGCCGCTGTATTGATGGCCTTTGCACTGTTTTGTTTTTGTACCTATGATATTATATCCCTTTTTAGGGGGGGCATCACTTTTGAGGTGATTATCTTGGCCGAAGCCATAACATTTGGGGCCCTGGGTATTCTTTTTGGCATCTCTATCATAAAATCTTCCGCCCAGTTGGGAAGAATCGCTTATGTTTCAGGAGGAATGGAACTCTTGACGGCATTTTGTCTATTGACCGTATTCCTGGCCCCATTGGCCTTGTTCCTGTTTTTCCCAACCATTATATTGGAAGTGCTCGTGCTTGTCAAAATGGCCACCATGGTCAAGGAACAACTAAGGCAATAAAGGCCATTGCAAACCACATAAAGTCCCAACAGAAAGCTTATCACCAATCACATAGTTTCCGTATATTCCCATATATGTCACAATCATGAAAGGAAAAAAGCCAGTCCCCTTGGTACACGATGGTGCCCAATGCCATGTCATTGGTGGAACGCATAAGGGCAAGTCCGGAATTATACGGGACATCAACACGAGTAAGGGAGGAAATGTGACCCTTACCGTAGTTCAATCAAATGGCGTACGATTTAAGACCCTTGCTAAAAATGTTGAGATGGTATAGGAGCCTCCTGCATGAAGGAAACACGTCCTAGTTGGGCGTTCCAAGAGTGGTTTTGTCCATCTTTCCCAATGCTTCCAGCGCACCATCTATCCTGGCAATCCCTTCAAACACCAATAATAGGCGTAATCCATTTCGGGTCTGCTTCTCCTTAAGCTGGCAGGTTCGGGGATGGGTCTGCACATATTTGAGCACATGGGTAAAAACCGGACTCTGATAGAAGTCTGACTGTTGGTCCGCAATAAAATAGCCTATCAGTTTTTTCTTTTTGAGCACCACTTTTTCCAAGCCCATGGCCATGGCCATCCACTTGATACGAACCGAATTGAGCAAGTCAGCGGCTTGGGGCGGGAGATCTCCAAAACGATCCATCAGTTCCGTTTCAAATTGTTGCAGCCCCTTCTCATCCTTTACCTCGTTCAACTGAGTATATAGGCTCAATCGCTCGGTAATATTATTGATATAATCATCTGGGAAGAGAAGCTCAAGATCGGTGTCAAGCTGTAACTCTTTTACGTAAGCCCTTGTGGAATCTCCTCCTACTTCGACATATAGTTCCTTAAATTCATTTTCCTTGAGTTCCTCAATGGCTTCGGTCAGGATTTTCTGGTAGGTCTCAAAACCAATTTCATTGATAAAGCCGCTTTGCTCCCCACCCAAAAGGTCTCCTGCCCCTCGAATCTCCAAGTCTTTCATCGCAATATTGAACCCACTGCCCAATTCTGTGAACTGCTCCAAAGCCTCCATACGCTTTCGGGCATCAGGGGTCATTACCTCAAAGGGAGGGGTGATGAAATAACAAAAGGCCTTTTTGTTACTACGGCCCACACGACCTCGCATCTGATGTAAATCACTCAACCCAAAATTATTGGCATTGTGAATGAAGATGGTATTGGCATTGGGCACATCCAACCCATTTTCAATAATGGTCGTGGAAACCAATACGTCAAACTCCCCATTCATAAAGGCGAGCATCAGTTTTTCCAGTTTTTTTCCCTCCATCTGACCATGACCAATACCAATTTTGGCATCAGGCACCAAACGTTGGATCATTCCGGCCACTTCCTTGATGTTCTCAATGCGATTGTGCACAAAGAAAGCCTGTCCGCCCCGTTGGATCTCATAGGAAACCGCATCCCTTATGATTTCCTCACTAAAGCGCACTACCCTACTCTCAATGGGATAGCGATTGGGGGGCGGGGTATTGATAACAGAGAGGTCCCTTGCTGCCATGAGACTGAACTGTAAGGTTCGTGGTATGGGCGTAGCGGTCAGGGTAAGTACATCCACATTTTCCTTGATGGATTTTAATTTGTCCTTGACGGCCACCCCGAATTTTTGTTCCTCATCAACGATCAATAGTCCTAAATCCTTAAAGCGTACATTCTTATTTACCAATTGATGGGTGCCAATGATGATGTCTATTTTTCCCTTGGCCAAGTGTTCCAGTATCTCACGCTTTTCCCCAGCGGAACGAAAGCGATTAAGGTAATCAACGGTCACGGGCAAGTCACCCAACCGCCTGCGGAAGGTCTTGTTGTGCTGAAAGGCCAAAATGGTTGTGGGAACCAACACAGCTACCTGTTTGCCATTGTCAACGGCCTTGAACGCCGCCCGAATGGCCACCTCGGTCTTTCCAAACCCTACATCTCCACAAACAAGACGATCCATGGGGCGCCCACTCTCCATATCGCGTTTTATGTCGTCCGTAGCCTTACTTTGATCAGGAGTGTCCTCGTACAAAAATGACGCTTCCAGTTCGTGTTGGAGATAACTGTCCGGGGCATATTGGAACCCTTTTTCCATCCGTCTTTTGGCATATACCTTAATAAGGTCGAAGGCTATCTTCTTAACCCGACTTTTGGTCTTCTGTTTTAGCTTTTTCCAAGCTGCAGAGCCCAGTTTATAGATTTTGGGCGCCGCACCATCCTTTCCATTGTACTTCGCAATCTTGTGAAGGGAATGTATGCTCACATATAGGATATCCCTATCGCCATAGACCAATTTGATGGCCTCTTGTTTTTTCCCCTCTACCTCAATTTTCTGCAATCCTCCAAATTTGCCAATACCATGGTCAATGTGGGTCACATAGTCCCCTATTTCCAACTTGTTCAACTCCTTTAGGGTAATGGCCTGTTTTTTGGCATACCCATTTTTAAGATTGAATTTGTGGTAACGCTCAAAAATTTGGTGATCGGTATAACAGACCAATTTTAGATGATGGTCCACAAACCCCCTGTAAAGTGGAAATACCAAGGTGTTGTAGCGAATCCCATCACCAGCATCATTTCCCTCCGGGATAACACTTTTTAAAATATCCTCAAATCGTTGTGCCTGCTGTTCCGTGGCACAACAAATCACATTGGTATATCCTTCCGTATGCCGTTGTTCCAAGTCATCCACCAAGAGGTCAAACTTCTTGTTGAACGAGGGTTGGGGGGCCGTGTTGAATTGAATGCCACTTCGATTATGCTCAGTGACCAAACTTCGGTCCACTTTGGCTTCGCCCAGTGCAAGTCGTTCCGTTGCCCGATTTGTATTGGTCTGGGGGCTGAGTGAGGCCGAAGTCCCCAAGGTAACATGCACCAACCCCTTCAACTGTTTTTTCAATAGATTGGCATCCACAAAAAGCTCTTCGGGTCGGGCATGTTTTATTTCCCCATTCAATTGGGAAAAGCTTTCCCTTGCTTTTTTAAAGAGGGCGTCAATGCGAGCAAGGGCCACTGCCATATTCTTGGAAAAGAGAACCGTTTGTGTTGGGACGTACGTAAGGAAGCTCTCCCTGGTTTCCTGTAAAAACTTATTCTCTACATTTGGGATGATGGTGATTTTGTTCACCTTGTCCGTAGACAATTGGGTTTCCACAACAAATGTGCGGATACTCTCTACCTCAACCCCAAAAAATACGATGCGATAAGGCTCATCGTGCGAAAAGGAAAAAACGTCCACAATGCCTCCCCGAACGGAAAACTCTCCCGGCTCAGTGACAAAATCCACCCGGTTGAATTCATACTCAAAAAGCACCTCATTCAAAAAATCAAGTGATAAGGTATCACCCACCCGCATTTTGAGTGTATTCTTCTCCAGCTCCTTTCGGGTTACCACCTTTTCAAAAAGGGCATCGGGATAGGTGACAATGAGCGCCGGTTTTCTCCGTGAGTTAATCCGGTTGAGCACCTCGGCCCGTAAAAGTACGTTGGCATTATCAGTTTCCTCAATTTGATAGGGCCTGCGATAACTTCCAGGATAGAACAGTACATTCTTATCTCCCAATAGAAGCTCAAGGTCATTGAGTATATATGCGGCCTCTTCCTTATCTTCCAGCAACAATAAAAAGGGTTTTTCGGCAACCTTAAAGGCTTCGGAAACGACAAAGGAAACGGAAGATCCCACGAGTCCCCCCACTTGTATGGTTTTGCCAAGGGTCTTTTCAGACGCTTCCAATACAGGCCGTTCGGCCACCTGACCCATCGAGGATCTCTCATCCACAAACTGTGCTTTGCCATGCGTTTTTTCTCCGGCTAGGACAACGGCATCCCGCAGTTTCTGAAGGAGCAGAGACTGTTCATATTGTTGGGAAATGGATGATTTGGTCAATCCAGGAACTTTGTGCAAAGATAGCCTCCCCATTGACGTTTAAAAAATTATCTTTGCGCCATAAATTGTAGTTATGCCCATAATAGATGTTTACGGTTCACCAGAGCACCGAAGGAATGTGGCGCACTTTGCCAGCATTGCCACTTTGGCCGCTGTGGATGGGGAAGTGGCCCCTGAAGAACAAAAATTGTTGGACCGTTTTGCCCATAAATTGAATATCACGGAAGAGGAGTATAAAATGGTCATGAAAAAGGAGAACAAGTTCCCTATGATCCCTCCGACCAGTGCCGAAAAACGTATGGAGCGTTTCTATGATCTCTTTCGTATGGTCTTTGCCGACCGTATTGTGGATGATGGGGAAATGGCCCTTTTGAAGAAGTATGCCATAGCCCTGGGCTATCCATCTGATAAGGCTGATGGCCTCATTGAAAAATCTGTCGCCATTTTTAGCGGACATATTGACTTTGAGGACTATATGTACTTGATGGGGAAATAACCCGTTGGGAAGACCTCCCTATCCCTTCAAAAATTCCTCTGCCTTTTCCACCATCTTTCTACTTCCGCAGAAGAATGGGACCCTTTGGTGAAGTTCATCAGGTTGTATTTCCATGATACGGCCATGGCCATCACTGGCCTTGCCTCCGGCCTGTTCAGCCAGGAAAGCCATAGGGTTGCACTCATATAGGAGTCGTAACTTACCATTGCTCGCCTTGCTGCTCTTGGGGTACATATAAATACCCCCCTTGATCATGTTGCGATGAAAATCAGAGACCAATGAGCCTATGTAGCGGGAGGTATAAGGACGGTCACCCTCTTCTCTTTGGCAGTATTTGATGTAGTCCTTTACCCCTTGGGGAAAATGGATATAATTCCCTTCGTTCACCGAATAAATCTTGCCAGTCTCGGGGAACTGCATATTGGGATGTGAAAGGTAAAAAGTTCCAATGGCCGGATTAAGGGTAAAGCCATTGACCCCATCCCCTGTGGTATAGACCAGCATGGTACTGGTACCATAAATAATATATCCCGCCGCCACTTGATTGATGCCGGGCTGCAGAAAATCCTCAAGTGTCGCCGGAGTACCCACTGGGGTGAGCCTCCTGTAAATGGAGAAAATAGTCCCCACGGAAACGTTCACATCAATATTTGATGATCCATCCAAGGGATCGATCAACACCACATATTTGTTCTGGTGTTTTTCATCATAACTATTGATACTGATATAATCATCCTCCTCTTCTGAGGCAATTCCACAAACAATTTCACGGTTCCTAAGGGTCTGTATAAACTTTTCGTTGGCCAGGACATCCAGCTTTTGCTGAGTCTCTCCCTGTACATTGGTGTCACCGGCAGTGCCTAGAATATCTACCAACCCAGCCTTGTTCACCTCGTGGTTCACTACCTTTGCCGCCAAACGGATGGCATTGATCAATTTGGACAGCTCGCCCGAGGAATATTGAAAGGAAGCCTGGTTCTCAATGATAAATTCCCCTAGGGTACGGTTTTTTTTGGTCAACATGCAATACAACTGTTTATTTCACTACAAATAACGGGCATTTTGTGAAACTATTTCGTTTTCGTGAAAGAAGAGTTATTTAAATATTTAACTTTGTGTTTTATTTATAACAAATGGAGATTTTGATTCGAGATGCAGAAGCCAATGATATGGCCTCTGTACTACACCTCATTCAGGAATTGGCCGATTTTGAGAAAGAGGGCCATGCCGTGGAAGTGACCGAAGCGGATTTGATGCGGGACGGCTATGGCAGTTCACCGCTGTTCCATTGTTTTGTGGCCGAATCTGAAAACGAGATTGTAGGTGCCGCCTTGGTATATCCAAGATATTCCACTTGGAAAGGACCCGTAATCCATTTGGAAGACCTCATCATAACCAAACGTATGCGTGGGCATGGGTTGGGCACGGCCCTCTTGGATTGTGTGGTGCAATATGCCTCTAAAAAGGGCGTAAAACGAATTTGCTGGGAAGTGCTGGATTGGAACGAACCTGCCATCAAGTTCTATGAAGCCAAAGGGGCAAAAGTAATGCGTGATTGGGACGTGGTTCAACTGGATGAAAAAGGCATTGGGAATTATTTAAAAAGTATGACATAACCCTTCCTTTAATCAGTATATAACATTTCGGAATTTAGATTAGATGAGAATATTCAAATTTGGTGGGGCCTCGGTAAAGGATGCCAATGGTGTTAAAAATGTGGTCCGGGTCCTAAAGGAGGTAGGTCATAAGGATACACTGGTCGTGGTCTCGGCCATGGGAAAAACCACCAACGCCATGGAAAAAGTGGTGACAAGTTACTTTAAGGACCCGAAGACCATCAATGTAGCGGTAAAGGAAGTCGTCGATTATCACCACCAAATCCTCCTTGGGTTGTTTGAAAATGATAGACACCCCATCTTTGATACCGTCAAAACCCTGTTTGAGGAAGTAAAGGGGTTCTTACTATGGAACAAATCGCCCAAACACAGTTTTGTCTATGATCAAGTGGTTGGGTATGGTGAACTGGTATCCACTACTATCGTAAGTGCCTATATGAACGAGGTGGGGCTGGACAATACGTGGCTTGATGTGCGTGATTTGATCAAAACCACCAATTCATATCGCGATGCCCAGGTCAATTGGGAACGTACCCAAGAGGCCATACTACAAAAGGTGGATGCCAAAAAACTCAACATCACCCAAGGATTTTTGGGCAGTGATGACAATAATTTTACCACCACTTTGGGGCGCGAGGGCTCAGACTATACGGCGGCCATACTCGCCTATTGTCTCAACGCCTCTTCAGTGACCATATGGAAGGATGTACCGGGAGTTCTCAATGCGGATCCGCGTAACTTTACCGAAACCCGTTTACTCCATCAGATTTCATACCGCGAAGCCATTGAGTTGGCCTTTTATGGAGCCTCTGTTATACATCCCAAAACATTGCAACCCCTACAACGAAAGGAAATTCCATTGCATGTAAAGTCCTTTGTAAACCCAGAGGATAACGGAACCACTGTAGGTAAGGGAGTTCCCATATCCCCTGAGGTGCCCTGTTTTATTGTAAAGAAGGACCAAGTGCTGGTAAAGCTTTCCTCCCTCGATTTTTCCTTTATCGTGGAAAATAATATCAGCCATATCTTTAAACTGCTCCACGACCATAAAATGAAAGTGGACCTTATTCAGAACTCTGCCATCAGTTTTTCTGTCTGTCTTGACAATAAATTTGACCTATTGCCCCCACTGCTCTCCGAGCTTAAGAAACGCTATAAAGTGGTCTGCCATGAAGGGGTATCCCTCTACACCATTCGCCATTTTGATGATACCGCCGTGGAGACCCTACAAAATGGGCATACGGTACTCGTGGAACAGCGCGGAAAGGAAACCCTTCAATTGGTCGTAAAATAAGAAGCATCCCTTTGTCCCATAACCCCCATGTATGTTACCGAAACGTGTAACCAAGGATATCTGGGCGGTCCCATTCTGGAAATAATACTGAAATACTTTGGGCTAAAAGGGATTAGCCGGCCATAGTAAAACCGCCTTGGGCCAAAATGTTAAAATAGCTTCCCCAGCAGGGGTATTTTCCTATCTTTAACAACTTCAAACTTGCTTTTTCATGGGTTTAGTGACCGCAAAGGAAGTGGCCAAGGCCATTAACCTGGACAAATACGGATTTTTTGGTACGTTTTTGGGCTGGGTCTTGATGAAGGTCACCCGTATTTCAAGCATCAACCGATTTTACAGAAGTATTGATCATTTGGAAGGGGAAGCCTTTTTGGATGCCATATTGGAGCACTACGGCATTGAGTTCGATGTTCCCGAAGAAGATTTTAAGCGACTCCCCAAAAATGGGTCCTATATTACCATAAGCAACCATCCTTTGGGGGGCATAGATGGGGTTTTGCTATTAAAATTGATGTTGGCCCAACGCAGTGATTACAAAATCATGGCCAACTTTTTGTTACAGCGTGTAAAGCCTTTGAAGCCTTATATCATGCCCGTAAATCCCTTTGAGGGTCAAAAAGAGGCCCAAAGTAGTATCAAAGGGTTCAAGAATGCCCTTGGGCATTTACAACAGGGGCATCCTTTGGGGGTATTTCCGGCTGGGGAGGTGTCAACCTATAAGGATGGGAAACTGATTGTGGACCGGCCTTGGGAGGAAGCCGCCTTAAAATTGGTGCGCAAGACCGAGGTGCCCGTGGTGCCCATTTATTTCCATGCCCGCAACAGCTCACTCTTTTATCGCCTTTCCAAAATCAGTGATATTTTCCGCACAGCCAAGCTACCCTCGGAGTTGTATTCCCAACGCAACCGGCCCATTAAAGTGCGAATAGGCCAGCCCATCTCCGTAGAAGCCCAAAAGGAACAACCAAGCTTGGAGGGTTTTACGGAGCTGCTCAGAAAAAAGACCTACTTTTTGGCCAATGCCTTTGAAAGGGAACGCTTGTTGGAAAAGATTCCGACCAATATAAAGATTCCAAGACCTCCGAAAAAAGTGGCCTCTGCAGTGCGTACCGAGGTCCTGGAGGGGGAAATAGCCATCCTCCGCGAGAAGGACATGCGCCTCTTGCAAAGCAAGAATTATGAGGTGTTCTTGGCCCAAGCCAAGGACATGCCCTTTCTTTTAAAGGAAATAGGAAGGCAGCGGGAACTTACCTTCAGAGCCATTGGGGAAGGGACCAACAATGCTATTGACCTAGATAAATTTGATGATTATTATTACCACTTGTTTCTTTGGGACAACCATGAAAAATGTGTGGTAGGAGCCTATCGCATGGGTATGGGAACAGAAATTTTTGCCGAACATGGTATCGACGGATTTTATTTACAGGACCTTTTTCGATTTGAGCCTGAACTATTTGGGATGATGCGCCAAAGTATTGAAATGGGAAGGGCGTACATCGTTACGGAGTACCAGCAAAAGCCCATGCCCCTTTTTCTTCTGTGGAAGGGCATTGTACATACTACATTGCGACATCCTGAACACAAATACCTTATTGGAGGGGTAAGTATCAGCAATCAGTTTTCCAACTTCTCGAAATCCCTGATGATCGAGTTTATGAAAAGTAACTATTGGGATCCGTATGTAGCCCAGTACGTACGCCCCAAAAAAGAGTTCAAGGTAAAGCTCAATGATGCCGACAAGGAATTTGTATTTGATGAGACCAAGGCAGACCTCAACAAATTTGATCGCTTGATCAATGAGGTAGAGCCGGGGAGCTTACGCCTACCGGTACTCATCAAAAAATATATTAAGCAAAATGCCAAGGTAGTTTCCTTTAATGTAGACCCCCTGTTCAACAATGCTGTTGACGGACTCATGTACATTAAGATAGCGGACTTGCCCGAAAGCACCGTTAAACCGGTCATGGAGGAATTCCAGGCTGAATTGGAACGCAAAATGACTGAGGGCCAACCCACAGTCAAATAACGCATTGCCATACGTACATCAAATCCTCCTTATGGTTATTGGCACCCCTTGCCCCCTATTGTGGCACTCCGTGAACACCCCTATTCGACATGTGAGAAGACATACCACATTTCCGCCGCAATTTGATGGCTCCGTTCCAAATATTTTTCGGTCTGTTGAGGTGTTCCATCAAAAGCCTTGGGATCCGCATAATTAAGGGGAATGCGCTTTTCAGCCCCAGGGATGAAGGGGCAATCCTCATCTGCTTGGGAGCAGGTCATTATGGCCGCAAATTGCCCCTTGGGATTAAAATTATCGTCATATGCTTTGGAAAACCCTATTATTGGCGACTCGTTTTCGGTATATTTAATGGCATACACTGGATTTTGGGTATTGGATACTTGATGGATCTTAAACCCTTGTCCTTTCAAGGTTTGGGCTACCATGGGAAAAAGGGCCGTAGCTTCCGTTCCCCCAGAATAACAATGTACATTGCCAAAGCCAAAGTAATGGGCCATTGTCTGGGCCCAAACCTGTGATAAATGGCTACGTCGCGAATTATGGGTACAGATAAAGTTGAGGCGAACTGATTCCCCTGCCTTGGACTTCTCTTGCAGATATCCCACCAAAGGCTCCAAGACCTTTTTCCGTTCCTCGGGAATCTCCATTTTTTGTATGGATTCCACCGTATGCATCAAATCAGAGAAAAGCTGGTTCTTTTCCACTTCCATCATAATCGAGAGTATTTGTTCAAATAGGGCCTTATGTTGTACACATCAATTTCCAACCGTTTTGCTGCGTCTTTCCATCAGTACATTGTCGTACCAAATATCATCCATCTTTCCAATTCTTTCCCGGTATCCTATCTTTCTGAACCCTACTTTCTCGTGAAGAGAGATGCTGGCCTGATTCTGTGGAAAAATTCCTGATTGTATGGTCCAATATCCGGCTTTTTCACTTTCGGAAATCAATTTTTCCATCAATAGTTTTCCAATGCCCTTACCTCGGGCTTCCTGGGATACATACACGCTTACTTCTGCCACCCCTCCGTAAACACAGCGGCTTGACACTGGTGAAAGTGCGGTCCATCCCAATATGTTCCCATCTGCTTCGGCGACCAATCTTCCGGCTTGCAAATGTGCCTTATCCCAAGCCCCATAATCGGGCACTTGGGTTTCAAACGTGGCGATGCCGGTACCGATTCCCTCGGCATAAATCCTAGCCACGGCTTGCCAATCCCCATCGGTCATGGGACGTAAAACAGGTTTTTTATCCATATAATACTAACAGCATTTTACTTTAACCCGCAATCCCTGCCAAAGCTCCCGTAAACCGGGATGCAAGGTCACCAAATGCAATACAGCCAACACAATGGCCCCGGGAATTGCATTTTCGCCCACCCAATACATCATTTCACTCCCTGGGGAAAAAGGGTGGTGCGCATTGAACATAATATTGTCTCCCACTATCCTCAACTTAATTCCCAGGATAAGAAAAATAGTGGCATAATGAAAGGCATTGGAAAACAGATGGATAATATATTCCCATCTGGGGAGCCCACCCATGAACACCCTACTTTCCTTTTCAGAATAGGCGTCAACGGCCAATACAATGGTATCGGCAACCACAAGGGCCAATCCTATCAAGAAAATGGGCAAGCTATCTGTATTGAGAACCAAGGTCCAGACAATCAAAGGAAACAATACGGCACGTATGGCATGTATTTTATGTTCAAATCGACTTTCTGGATGTGCATACAACTGATACCTCCATATATGGAGATAAAATCCATCGTACGTGGCCAAAACCATAAAGAGCAGTAACGAAGCGGCGGTGAGATAGTATAGGATTTCCATGCGTTGTGGTTTTTAACAGCATCCGCTACCAGGGGTACAGGCAGCCACTTCGTTGGCCGTCTCAGGCACCCCACATTCGTCCTTTGCTTTGCAATCCGTTGGCGCCACTGATAATCTTACGACCAAGTTCTTTTCGTTCATTTCATATCCTGAAACGTTCAATTGCGCAGTGTGGAAAACGGAATTCCCATATTCAAATTTAATTTCAGATTCACGCTCCATGGGTTTCATCCGGTCTACTTTTTTTAGGATTCCCAAGGCCTTAAAAACGCTCATAAACTCTGTCTTGTCCTTCTCTTTTGGGCTTTCCCATAATTGTACAACAGTTTCTTTCCAACTATCGGTCCGGGCTCCACAATCCACGGCATCCACATGAATGTTCTTCACCTCTGTAATATGATAGCTTGGGGGCACCCTTTGACCTGGTGCATATTCAAAAAGAAGGCTTTTATCTGTGTTTTCTTCCAAAAGCCCCAAAAAATCCTTTGTCGTCATACGCTTGTTTTATTATTATAAATACCATGCCCCAACCCATTCAATGGATCAGCAACAATGGCTGTTTATTTTTCCAAAAAAATTCTTGAACAACTCCTGAAGCCGTTGCCATCTTTCTGTGTCAATACAGTAACAGATTGTCTTTCCTTCAAAGTTGCCCTTAATAAGCCCAAGTTTTTTAATCTCATTCAAATGCTGGGAAATGGTGGGCTGGGCCAAGCCAATCTCGTCCACAATATCATTACAGATACATCCTTCCTGCCTGCTGATATATTGTAGGATGGCCACCCGGGCCGGGTGGCCCAAGACCTTTGCTACCGCAGCAACCTCATTTTGGGCTTCCGTGAAAAGCTGTGTTTTACTTACTCCCATACTGTGCAAATATAGTACATAATTTTAATATTGCAATATTACGATTAAATAAACATCACAGGCGTATTGCAAGAATTTCGCACCTCAACCCCAAAGCTTTTTACAAGTGAATTTACATGGGTGGTTCAACTTCTCCCACTTAAGGCGCAACCAATGGAACCAAATCCCATCTTATGAAAAATTAAAAAAACTATGAAAACCTGTATTCTTTTGTCCCTTGCCGTTATGGTGGCCTTGAATGGCTCATGCGACCAATCGTCCCGTGACGAACATGGGGCCGCGGAAACTGAAACTTCCCAAAATCTTTCCACTATGCTACATGCCGCCACTTCCTTGGAAAACACGAAATGGATTTTCCAGAATTTCGCACACAACCCTGTAACTGATTCCCATGCTGATGTCATAAATCTTGCGTTTGGAGACACCCAACACAATACCATAGTATATCATGGCAGGGCCATTGTAAACCTTTACAGGGGCCAAATGGAAATTGATGCCAAAAAAGGGTTGGTCATCAAAACGGGACCTACGGCATCCACGTTAATGGGGGGTTCTGAAGCAGACCTAAAGATGGACGACCGATATCACGACAGTATGGCCAAGGCCACCTTTTTTGAACTGAAAGATGGCTTTCTATACTTCTACCTTGGCGACAAATCAGACCCAGGGACTGAAATTATGACGTTTAAAAAGGCTGAATAATCTTGGTCACAGGGATATAAATGCTTAAAAACACCCTCTTCCCGTAACTGGGAAAAGGGTGTTTCTATATCCCAAAGGCTGTGACCACCAATTTTCGCACACCACCATAATTCCTGTGCTCACAAAGGTAAATCCCCTGCCATGTCCCTAAATTGAGCCTCCCACCCGTTATGGGTACTTGGGCCGAAGTTCCCATTAGGGATGCCTTGATATGTGCTGGCATGTCATCTTCCCCTTCATATCGATGTTCGTAGTATGGAGCATTCTGGGGGACCATGACATTCAAATGACTTTCAAAATCCGCTCTGACCGTCGGGTCAGCATTTTCATTAATGGTCACGCTGGCCGAAGTATGTTTTATAAAAATCTGTACTATCCCTGTTGTAATCCTTACCATCTCTGGCAAGGCCTCCTCAATTTCAGTGGTGATGATATGGAACCCCCTTTCGTAAGGTCCCAGGCCAATTTCTTTTTGAAAAAAAAGCATCGCTACGGTTCGTTATCCTCACAAATGCCCTATCAGACATTTTAACATAAGATGAAGTATAAAAAAATCCATTGGGCAGAAACCCAATGGACTTTTCAACAAAACTATTGTAAGGCCACATGTTCACATCGGCCCATATCTCTTAGAACCAAGGTTTTTTACCCACTTGATAGGTATTGTAAAATTCCTCGTCCGATTTGGTCAAATAGACAATCCCCTCAATAAGTCCTATAAGTCCAGGAACCCATATAAAAAGTAGGCCAATGCCAAGACATGATAGGGCATAGGCCGCAATGGTAATCCCCAAAAGAATAAAGCCCTCCTTTTGGTAACCCAATATAAACTTATGTACTCCCAGAGCTCCCAAGAGAATGGCCAGAATTCCAGCCAAGATTTTTTTGTTTTCCCCACCGGCATTGCTAAATACCTCCTTGGCACTTTCGGTAAACTCATTAGCGGTCTTTTTGGCCTCATCGGCAAAATCAGAAGCTGCCTCCTTGGCTTCATCAGCAAACTCACTTGCCTTTTCTTTGGCCTCATCGTATTTTTCACCGGCCTTGTCGGCAAATTCGCTGGCTTTTTCCTTCGCCTCATTGGCCATTTCACCGGCCTTGTCCTTGGCATTTTCCAAAGCATCTTCTGCTTGTTCCCCTAAATTTTTGTTCTCGTCTGACATTTTTATGGTTGATTTTTAAATGAATCTAAATATAAAAAATATTTTAATCCAGAAAAGTGACCCTGGAAGGGCTTGTTCATGTACGGCGCACATTTTTTTCGTACAACGACACCCAATCCTCCACGGTCATTTTGGTACACAGTTCCCCAATAAGCTCATAAGGAACATCATTCATGTTCTTAAAACGGATACAGCTTTTGCCCATATCCAGTTTTCGCTTACTGTACTTGGGATATTCCCCGGTAAACCATTCCAACAATTCCCCACTGGCATAAATGCCCGAGTGATACACCGCCACGAAATTCTTTTGGGAGGCCACATTCATAAAGGGCAAGGGCAATTTTGGATCACAATGGTAGCCTTGGGGATAAATGGAATGGGGCACCACATAGCCCAACATCCCATAGCTGATACATTCCTCAAAACCAGATGGGAGATGGTCCTTGATGGTCTTTCTCAGTTTTGAGATGACCTCACGTCTGTCATCAGGTACATTTTGCACGTATTCGTCTGGGGTGTTGGCCTTTATTGTCATTTGACTACTAGTATATCAAAAAATTGATTTTTAATTACGTATCCCATAAAAAGGATTTCAGACAGAAGTATGGGACAATTACTTGGTGGTTTTGCTGCCAAACTCCGTCAAAACACGGTCAATGGGCTCCCAAAGCTCTATTTTGTTCCCTTCGGGGTCCAGTATATGTACAAATTTCCCATAATCATACGTCTCAATGGAGTCTACTATAGTGACCCCATTTTCCCGTAATTTTTTGACCAGGTCTTCAATACGATGCACCCGATAATTAATCATAAACTCCTTTTCAGATGGGTCAAAATATTCGGTGTCATCCTTAAACACACTCCAATTGAGGTAATTGATTTCTTCAGGCCTATGGGCATTCCTAAATTCAAAGGGAGACCCATAGGGTCCCACGGCAAGCCCAAGATTATCCCCATACCATTCCTTCAGTCCCTCAACGTCCCTTGATTTAAAAAAAATACCTCCGATACCCGTTACCCTAGGTGTGTCGTTTTCCATAATGTTCTCTTTTTTGGGTTCGTCAAATAATCACTTGCCTTGGGATGAATCCCTACGGGAAAACGAACCCATGCAAATGGCCATGGCGCATAACAGTCTCAGCATGAGGTCAATTATCCAATGGGACCCGTACTAAATATACACCTTCCTTTCCGAAAACAGAAATTTGGGCATACTATAGTGGCGCTGCCATTAACTCCTCAATCTCATCTGCTTCAATGGGGATATTGCGCATTAGGTTAAAAGGGACACCCTCCCCTTGAATGACCACATCATCCTCCAAACGGATACCAAAGCCTTCCTCTGGAATATAAATGCCCGGTTCTACCGTAAATATCATATTCGCCTTCATGGGCGTTTTTAAGGCCCCATAGTCATGGGTGTCCAATCCTATATGATGGCTGGTACCGTGCATAAAGTACTTTTTATAAGCGGGCCATTCTGGGTCTTCCCTTTGCACATCCGCTTTGTCTAACAAGCCAAGACCCAAAAGTTCTGAGGTCATTACTTTCCCCACCTCTTTATGGTATTGGGCCCATAGGGTTCCAGGCCGCAACATATCGGTGGCCTCATTCTTTACCCGTAAAACGGCATCGTATACTTTCCGCTGTCTTTTTGTAAATCGCCCGCTGACGGGAATGGTGCGGGTCATATCGCTGGAATAGTTGGCATATTCGGCACCAACATCCATCAAGATAAGATCTCCCTCTTGACATTGTTGGTTGTTCTCTATATAATGCAGGACATTGGCACTATTGCCCGAAGCTATAATTGGGGTATACGCAAACCCCTTGGATCGATTTCGGATGAATTCATGTAGGTACTCCGCTTCCAACTCATATTCCCATACCCCGGGTTTGGTGAATTGTAAAATACGTCGAAAACCCTTTTCAGTGATATCACAGGCCTTCTGCATCAGTTCTATCTCCTCAGGTTCCTTAACCCCTCGGATTTCCTGAAGTATGGGATTGGCCTTGGCCCATTGGTGGGCGGGATAGTCTTTTTTGCACTTTTCAATAAAACGGTCCTCGCGCGTCTGGGTCTCGACAGCTTGACGATAATGTTCATTGGTATTGAAATATATGGTTTCGGCCTCCGTCATTAGGTCAAAGAAGACCTTGTCAAAATCAGAAAGCCAATATACGGTTTCAATCCCGGATACTTCAGTAGCCTGTTCCTTGGTAAGTTTGGCTCCTTCCCAAATGGCAATATGCTCATTGGTCTCACGGACAAAAAGGATTTCCCGATGTCGTTTGTCCAGGGCGCCGGGGAATAGCAGTAAGATGCTCTCCTCCTGATCTGCCCCGCTTAAATAGAAGATATCACTATGTTGCTCAAAGGGCATGGTACTATCCGCGCTAACGGGATAAATATCATTTGAATTGAAGATTGCCAAACTTTTGGGCTTCATTTGTGCCGTGAACTTTTCACGGTTCCTTACAAAAAGTTCCTTGGGAATCCTATGGTATTTCATGGTATGGCATTTTGTCCAAAAATAGCCAAATGCCGAAAGGGGGGCAATAAAAAAGGGCGCAAAAGCGCCCCTAGGTTTAGTGTTGGTCAATTCTTATTTAGACATGGCATTCTTAATGGCCCCAATAATGGCCATAATCACACCACCACCTACTCCACCACCGGCAACACTGCCCAGAATGCCCGACAAGTCCATGCCTCCGTCAGTTCCCAATCCTATCATACCCAAAAGTTGGCCGCCCAAGCCCCCACCTAGAATTCCTGCAATGGAATTCCCTGCGGTACCCAGGGATAGGTTTTTAAACAATTTTCCAGCAACATTACCCCCAACGGCTCCGGTTACCAGTTGAATAATTAACGGTAGATACTCTTCCATTTTTTAAAGTTTAATTTGATTAAGAGATAATAAATTAACAAAAATTTAATATTATACGCAAGATTGAGGGTGTTTATTGTCAAATCCCCAACTAGAAATCTTTTTGGGCGCCGATGATTTGTTTTGCTTTCCCATGTTGGATTGGCTATCTTCCCCTTTCATTTCCATAAAAACATCTTGGCCCATGAAAAAATCCTACTTTCTCCTTTTTCTAATCACATCGTTCTCCTTTGCACAAGCCCCTACCACGGCCACCCCAGCTGAAAAAGCACAACAGGCCTTGAAACAGCGGGAAGCGATGGTGAACAAATCCCTTGTAAAAAACATTCCACTTGAAAATATTGGTCCCTCGATTATGAGTGGGCGGGTGACCGATGTGGACGTCAATCCCAATCGCCCTACGGAATTTTATGTTTCCTATGCCTCAGGCGGGCTATGGTATACGGACAACAATGGCATTTCATTTGAGTCGGTGATGGACAATGCCCCCACCCAAAATATTGGGGACATTGCCGTGGATTGGAAAAATGACATTCTGTGGGTGGGAACCGGGGAAAACAATTCATCCCGTTCCTCATATGCGGGTATCGGTATCCTTAAATCCAGTGATAAGGGAAAGACATGGCAACACATGGGGCTGTCAGATTCACATCACATTGGTAGAATTCTCATTAATCCAACCAACCCCAATGAAGTGGTGGTTGGGGTTTTGGGCCACCTGTATTCTCCCAACGCAGAACGTGGCATCTACAAAACAACCGATGGGGGCAACACATGGAAACAGACCCTTTTTGTCAGTGACGTAGCCGGAATTATTGATATGGCCCACGTTCCAAACAACTTTGCCATCATGTATGCCTCAGCTTGGGAAAAAGACCGCAAGGCATGGCACTTTGAGGGAAGTGGCAATGGGTCTGGCATTTATAAAAGTACTGATGGCGGTAGTAGCTGGACAAAGGTGAGCACCTCAGAAAGTGGCTTCCCATCTGGCAGTGGTGTGGGCCGTATAGGACTGGCCGTGTACGATGAAAACACCCTTTATGCCGTTCATGACAACCAATTTCGCAGAAAGGAAGGTCCTGATAAGGACAACACATCGGATGTGCTTGACAAAAACGATTTTAAGACCATGGGTGTCCAGGAATTCCTTGCCCTGGACAATAAAAAGTTAAACGAATTTCTTAAGACCAATGGCTTTCAGGAAAAATATAGGGCCGAAAACGTGAAACAATTGGTCCAGCATGGAAGTGTACGGCCCATTGACTTGGCCAAATACCTGGAAAATGCGAATTCCCTGCTTTTTGACACCCCGGTCATTGGGGCTGAGGTATATAGAAGTGATGATGGGGGCAAAACATGGCAAAAACGGAATAAGGATTACATTGACGGTCTCTATTACAGTTATGGCTATTATTTTGGTGAGATTCGGGTGAGTCCACAAAATCACAATAAAATTTATCTCGGGGGAGTTCCCCTGATCGCTTCCAAAGATGGTGGCGAGACATATCATGCCATCCATGGAGACAATGTACATTCTGACCACCAGGCCCTTTGGGTAAATCCGGCCAGACCGGGCCACTTACTCAATGGCAATGATGGGGGGCTCAATATGACTTACGATGATGGGGAGCATTGGAACAAGCTCAATTCCCCGACCGTGGGGCAATTTTATGCCATTCAAGTTGACAACCAAGAACCCTATCATGTGTATGGAGGGCTTCAGGACAATGGTGTTTGGGGAGGCCCCCACAACGCCAAGGAAAACAGTCGCTGGCATGGAGAGGGCCAATATCCCTGGAAACGACTTTTGGGCGGGGACGGTATGCAAGTAGAGGTCGACAACAGAAATCACCACATTGTATACACTGGTTTTCAGTTTGGGAACTATTTTAGGCTGAACAAGGCATCGAAAAAACATACCTATATTCAACCCAAGCATGAGCTGGGGGAAGAACCCTACCGCTTCAATTGGCAAACACCCATTCTACTCTCACCCCATAACCAGGATATCCTTTATTTGGGAAGCAATAGATTGCACCGTTCCTTAAACCAAGGCAATGATTGGGAGGCCATTTCCCCAGACCTTACCCAAGGGGGAAGGAAGGGCAATGTGGCCTACGGGACCTTAACCTGTATTTCTGAGTCCCCCTTTCAATTTGGGCTGATGTATGTGGGGAGTGATGACGGACTGGTCCAAATGACCCAAAATGCAGGTGGTAGTTGGCAAACTATATCAACCACCTTCCCCAAAGACCTTTGGGTGAGCCGTGTAGTTGCTTCCGCCCATAAAAAGGAGCGCGTATATGTTGCCCTCAATGGATATCGCTGGGACAATTTCACACCGTACATATATGTAAGTGAGGACCATGGCCAAAACTGGAAATCCATTGCGGGAAGTTTACCCACCTCCCCAGTAAATGCCATTGTTGAAGACCCTGTAAACGAAAATCTCCTATATATCGGGACTGACAATGGTGTTTATGCCTCTTTTGACCAAGGTGCTACCTGGCACCCATTTCAAAACGGGATACCCCCTGTAGCCGTGCACGACTTAAAAATCCAGCAAGAGGCCAATCATTTATTGGTGGGCACCCATGGGCGTAGTATATACAAAGCGGACATTGCCCCCCTTCAAAAGTTGACCCCGGAAATTTTGGGAAAGGATTTATATGTCTATCAACCAAGGAACCTAAACCACTCTACCCGCTGGGGCAATGCCTTTAGCAATTGGAGCAAGCCGCAAACCCCCGGATTGGATATTGTTTTCCATAGCAAGGCCCCCGGGAAGGTAAGCGCCACTATTTTGACTGCCAATGACATTGAGGTGAGCAGTGCTGAAATGCAGGCGGACAAAGGTCTCAACATACTATCATACGATGTCGCTTTTTCAAAAAAAGGGAAAAGTAATTACCTTAAAAAGAACAAGACCGAACTGAAAATGGCCAAGAACGGTAAGACCTATCTCCCAAAGGGAAAATATACCATTTTGCTCAAGTGCAATGGCCCAGAGGTAAGGACATCATTTGAAATAGAATGAAAAGGTCATTGTGTAATCCACTTGAAACGTTGAAACCACCTCAACCTTCCCAACAATGAAAATCAAGCACTTTTCAGCACTTCCTTGGTTAGGGGTCAGCCACAATCCTGACATCAAGAAAAAGACATTTGTGGAAAAAGGGGAAATCCCCAACCTAATGATGTTTGGCACGGCCACCTTTCTGCCAGGACAATCAGTGGGACCACATGCCCATGAGACCATGCACGAGGTTTTTTACATTCAAAGGGGAAGTGCCGTGTTCAAAGTGTCTGATGAAGAATATGTGCTTTCAGCCGGAGATTGCATTACCATTGCACCCAAGGAAGTGCATGCACAACATAATCCCTTTGATGAAGAAGTGGTTTGGCTCTATTTTGGGATAGCGGAAGCTTGAAATTTTCCTTCCCATCCAAACAGACATCAAGGAAAAAATGAATCGACATACATTTTAGGAACAGTATCACTTATTCTGAACCATGGACTATTTTCTCATTGCAACCATCTTAACATCGCTCGCCGCTATTTTCGGGTACATTAATGAACGCTACATTAAACTCCCCAATACCATAGGTTTAATGCTGATAACCATTGTTTTTACATTGGTTGTCTTTTTGATAAGTTATTTTGATACCACCCTGCTCGATGCGGAACGGTACGTAATCGCCCAGATAGATTTTAGGGCACTTCTGTTGGACGTCATGTTAAGTTTTCTCTTATTTGCTGGCGCCCTACACACCAATTTTGAACAGTTAAAGGTTCAGCGTTGGCCCGTCTTGGCATTTTCAACACTGGGGATATTGGTCTCAACTTTTTTGATTGGGGCTTTTTTGTTTTACCTACTTCCTTTATTGGGTCTAGAGGTAGACTTTATATATTGCCTATTGTTCGGTGCCTTGATTTCACCAACCGACCCCATTGCCGTACTCGGAATTTTGAAAAAAGCCGGGGTCCCCAAAAAACTGGAGACTAAAATTGTGGGGGAATCCCTTTTTAACGACGGTGTGGGCGTGGTACTGTTCCTAACCATTTTTGAAGTGGCCTTCTCAGGAGCGGAAACCTTGGACGCCGTCCACATTTTAGAACTCTTTGCGCGGGAAGTATTAGGGGGCATTGCTCTTGGATTTGCCATGGGTTGGTTGGCCTATTACCTCATGAAAAAAATAGACAATTATCAAATTGAGATCATCATCACCCTAGCCGCTGTTATGGCTGGTACCGTTATTGCCCATCATTTTCATGTCTCAGCACCATTGGCCATGGTCACGGCAGGTCTTTTGGTAGGGAATGACAGAATACGGGAAAATGCCATGTCAGAGGAGACCGAGCGTTATGTAGATGGGTTTTGGGAATTGGTGGATATGCTCTTGAACACCATATTGTTTGTGCTCATTGGAATGGAAATATTGGTTCTCGCCTATAAGGGCAGTTATTTGTTGGCCGGACTATTGGCCATTCCCATTACACTTATTAGCAGATACCTCTCCCTATTGCTTCCCATCAATTTCTTTAAAAAGCGACTGGATTTTGTCCCCAACACCAATCTGGTAATGACGTGGGGAGGGTTACGGGGCGGTATCTCCATTGCACTGGCCTTAAGCCTTACCCAAGATATGCATAGGGACCTTTTCTTGTTCATTACATACGTGGTGGTGGTATTCTCCATTTTGGTAC
>JBFOLQ010000029.1:0-4509 GCA_040830145.1 Flavobacteriaceae bacterium
ACTTTTCAAAAGTGGGAAATTTTTCAACCAGACCATAGGTTAGGTCTACTAACTGCATCCCCTCTTCCCAAATTTTCAATCTTTTAAAATTATGTCGTCCCATTTGGTCTTGGTTCTTGATTCATGAATCTTGTCTCTATTTCAAGAATTCAAAAATCCCAGCGGCCCCTTGACCCGTACCCACACACATGGTGACCATGCCGTACTTCCCGGCCATATTGCGCTTTCGCATCTCATCGAACAATTGCACTGATAGTTTGGCACCTGTACAACCCAGGGGATGCCCAAGGGCAATGGCTCCGCCATTGACATTTATGATATCGGCGTTGAGATCCAGTTCACGAATGACCGCCAAGGATTGGGAGGCAAAGGCCTCGTTCAATTCAATCAATTCAATATCGCTCTGTTTCAGTCCTGCTTGTTTTAAGGCTTTTGGAATGGCCTTTACAGGACCAATGCCCATAATTCTAGGGGGTACCCCTGCCACGGCATAGTTGACCAATCGGGCTATGGGCTCCAGTTTTAGTTCCTTTACCATTTCCTCACTCATGACCATAACAAAGGCCGCCCCGTCACTGGTTTGGGAGGAGTTTCCGGCGGTAACGCTACCGTTGGCCGCAAAGACAGGCCGCAGTTTGGCCAAGGCCTCTATCGATGTTCCTTTTCTGGGGCCTTCGTCTTTGGTAACCGTGTATTTTTTGGTGGTTTTTTTACCATTGCCATCCACATAGGTCTGTTCCACGTCAATCGGGGCTATCTGACTTTGAAAACGGTCCTCAGCTTGGGCTTTTAGGGCTTTCTGGTGCGAATTATAGGCAAAGAGGTCTTGATCCTCCCGGGATACCTTAAATTCTTGGGCCACGGCTTCTGCCGTATTGCCCATGCCCCAATAGTAATCCTCATGACCTGATTTGACTAGGTCATAGTTGAGTTCGGTCTTAAAGCCAGTCATGGGTACGGAGCTCATGCTCTCGGCCCCTCCGGCGATAATGCAATCGGCCATCCCGGCCTGGATTTTTGCGGTGGCCATCCCAATGGTCTCCAGGCCGGAAGAACAAAAACGATTGACGGTAACACCGGGTACATCCACAATATCAAGTCCCATCAGGGAAATGAGTCGGGCCATGTTCAAGCCCTGTGATCCCTCGGGCATGGCGTTTCCGACCATGACGTCATCAATTCTCTTCTTGTCCAATTGCGGCAGTTCCTTCATCATGTGTTCAATGGTCTCTGCTGCCAATTCATCGGCCCTTTTAAAGCGAAAGCCTCCTTTTTTGGACTTCCCTACGGCCGTTCTATATCCTTTTACGATGTATGCTGTTCTATTCATATTGTTTTTGACTTAGGATGATAGGACTTAGGACGTAAGACTTTTTTCTATACTTTCCATAAATCGTGTAATCATTCCTTGGATTGATTGAATCTTTTGCTCTAAGTGTTCGAATGTTTCTTTTGAAATATATTGGATTTCGTAGGCAATGATCAACTGTGTTTCCCACTCAAAAGTAGAACCTAAAGCATTCTCCAAATACTGAAGAAAATGTTTTTGGGATTTCTTGCTTGTACCTTCGGCAATGTTAGAGGGAATTGACACGGAACAACGTTGAAAATGGCTTGAGAGTGCGTAAACTTCAGATTTTGGGAAAAACTTGGTTGTTTTGTATGTTTCCTTAACGATTTCAACCCCTTCTTTCCAGATATTTAATTTTCTAAAATTGTGTTTCGCAGCCATTATTTTGTCTTAAGTCCTACGTCTAGAGATCGTATGTCAAACCTTTCTAGTTTCTTAATGGTTTTCCCGTCTTCAACATATGTTGAATCCGTTCCAAGGTCTTGCGTTCGGTACAAAGCGACAGGAAGGCTTCACGTTCAATATCCAATAGATATTGTTCACTGACATATGAGGGTTCCGATAAATCGCCCCCGGCCATGACATAGGCCAATTTATTGGCAATCTTTTTGTCGTGTTCACTGATATACCTACTGGCTTCCATGGCATCGGTCCCCACTAAGAACATACCCAAAGCCTGTTTCCCCAGTACTTTGACATCCTTGCGCATTGGGGGACGGGTATAGCCGGCCTCGGCCATTAGTTTTGCGTGGGCCTTGGCCGTGGCAATTTGCCTATCCCTATTGACGACCACGATGTCCTTTCCTTTTTGTAATACCCCTAGATCAAAGGCTTCGTAGGCAGAGGTAGATACCTTGGCCATACCAATGGTGAGGAAGTATTCCTGTAGGATATTGAGTTCCACATCCCCTTTTCGGAATGAATCGGAGGCCCGTAGCGCCATTTCCTTGGATCCCCCGCCCCCAGGGATAACGCCCACACCAAATTCCACCAATCCGATATAGGGTTCGGCGGCGGCTACCACCTTATCCGCATGCATGGCCAGTTCACAGCCCCCTCCCAAGGTCATGCCATGGGGAGCTACCACTGTAGGAATGGAGGAGTAGCGCAAGCGCATTACGGTATCCTGGAATGCTTTGATGGCCATGTTCAGCTCATCATACTCTTGTTCTACGGCCATCATAAAGATCATACCGATATTGGCCCCCACGGAGAAATTGGCCCCTTGGTTCCCAATGACAAGACCTTGAAAATCTTTTTCGGCCAGGTCAATGCCTTTATTGATTCCGGCAATGACATCGCCCCCAATGGTGTTCATCTTGGATTGGAACTCCACGTTGAGGATGCCATCTCCCAGGTCTTCAATGACGACTCCGGAATTCTTGAATACCTCCTTACTTTTTCGAATGTTGTCAAGGATTATGAAGGCATCTTGTCCAGGTACCTTGGCCATCGATTTCTTGGGAATATCGTAATAATGGGTGGCCCCATCCTTTACCGAATAAAAGGAACCAATGCCGTCCTCTTTCATAGCGGTGACCCAATCTGCCACTTCTTGACCTTCTGCCTTGGCCAATTCAATGCCTTTTTCAAGTCCAACGGCATCCCATATTTGAAAAGGCCCGTGTTCCCAACCGAAACCTGCCTTCATGGCATCGTCTATTTTGTACAGCTCGTCTGAAATCTCAGGAATGCGGTGTGATACATAGGCAAAGAGTTGTCCGAAGCTTTTGCGGAAAAATTCACCCGCCTTGTCTTTTCCACCCACCAAGACCGGAAAACGTTCCACTACCTTGTCAATGGGCTTTGTGAGCTCTAGGGTAGCGAAGGAAGCTTTCTTTTTGGCACGATAGTCCATAGTGCCCAAATCCAGGGTCAGGATTTCACTCTTGCCTTTATCGCCTTTTACCTTTTTATAAAAACCCTGTCCTGTTTTACTGCCCAACCATTGGTTTTCCATCATGGTAGTGATGAAATCGGGCAGTTGAAAAAGGGCTAGGCGCTCATCGTCCTTACAGTTATCGTGAATGCCATTCGCCACATGGACCAAGGTATCCAGCCCTACTACATCCACTGTACGGAAAGTGGCCGATTTGGGCCTTCCAATGACGGGTCCGGTAAGTTTATCGACCTCCTCAACCGTCATGTCCATCTCCTGAATGGTATGGAAAAGACTCATAATGCTGAAAATACCAATCCTATTGCCAATGAAGGCTGGGGTATCCTTTGCCACTACGGAGGTCTTTCCCAAAAACTGTTCCCCATAGCCATTGAGGAAGTCCAACACTTCCTGCGATGTCTTGGGACCGGGAATGACCTCAAACAATTTTAAATACCGGGCCGGATTAAAAAAGTGGGTGCCACAAAAATGCTTTTGGAAATCCTCACTGCGGCCCTCGCTCATAAACTTGATGGGGATGCCCGAGGTATTTGAGGTAATGAGGGTACCGGGTGTCCGGTGCTTCTCCAGATTTTCAAACACCTGTTTTTTAATGTCCAAGCGCTCTACCACCACTTCAATGATCCAATCCACATCCTTTACCTTGGCAATATCATCCTCCAAGTTTCCGGTTGTGATGCGATTGGCAAATTTTTGATGGTAAATAGGGGAGGGCTTGCTCTTGAGTGCATTTTTAAGGGAATCGTTTACCAAACGGTTCCGCACCACTTTGTCCTTGAGGGTAAGCCCTTTGGCCTTTTCCTTGTCATTGGGTTCCCGCGGAACAATATCCAGGAGCAGTACTTCGACCCCGATATTGGCAAAATGGCAAGCGATACCGCTCCCCATGATTCCAGATCCAATGACCGCTACCTTATTAATATGGTTGTTCATAGGAAGAAATTACGTTTTAGGTGACTGTTTTGTTGTTATAAATACTCTTTTCTGTAATTAGTTTACCGATGGTCTCCGTGACCTCAAAAAAAGCACTGAGCTTTTCTTCGTCCACATGGTTCTTGACCACCTCATTGAAACGAAGCACTGCCTCTTTGGTATCGGCCCTTTTTTCACGACCAAAGGAGGTGAGGTGAATCAATACCCCCCTTCCGTCAAGGGGATTGGGTCGGCGTTCAATAAGACCCTGCTCCTCCATGTTCTTCAGAATACGCGAAAGGCTGGTGGCCTCCATACCCATTTTGGGTCCTAGGGCCGTAGAGGG
>JBFOLQ010000030.1:0-8215 GCA_040830145.1 Flavobacteriaceae bacterium
TAGATGGATGGACAAATACCTTAGGCCAATAACATTACATTACGGATAAAGCTTCCATCCCATACTTATAATACATCCATATGTCCCCGGGTCTTGATGGTATGCTGTACAAAGTATAGTATCTGCGATAGCAATAATGCGGCCATGGCCATGATCTGTACCTGTACCACCATTTTTAGGCTTGAATGGAACAGTGCCACCAGCGCAATCTGTGAGAGACCCAATACGCCCGATAATATCACAGGGAAATAACGATCTAAGGACAAAAAGTAATAGGTAAAGATATTGGCGATGGCAAATAGTGACGTAGCCAACGCATACTGCCACAATAGACCTGCCATGGATATATATGCCTCCCCGAACATCAAGGTTATTATGGTTTCGGGAAATAGGACACACCCCAAGACTATTGCCGCCGACAACATCGCTATGTACGTTACATATTTGAAGAGGATAGGAGCCGTATCCTGTCCATCTTTCTTCCTTTGGACCACTGAGGGGAGCAATAGCATTACAAACATCCAGGCCACAAAGTACACCACCCTTCCAATTAGGGCGAGGGACGCATATAAGCCAGCGTCCATTGCGCCAAAAAAGTGTTTTACCAACAAGATATCGCTATTGTTAATGATTATCTGGGTGAGTTCATACCCAGCCGTGATCAAAAAGAAATGTTTCACTGCCGCAGTGTTTTCCTTTGTCAGGAAATTTTTTCCCAAAAAACGCCCAAAATTATTGGTCTGACTGGGAATCAATCCAAAAACAAAGGAAATGGCAATGCCGACCGATACCACTATAATTGGATTTATGGGCAAGACCATCAAAAATACCAACGTTAGAATAAGCCTACTCCACATCTCGGTCTGATAGGTCACGGAAAGACGCACAAAATCCTGCGCTCCCTGATATGCCCCCCTATTGACACTCATAATAAAATACAAAGGGACCGCAGCCCCAAAAATGCGGAACATCAACACATTATTACTGTTGAATACCTTCTGCAACCAAGGGGCAAAGACCACCATTAAAATTCCTATTACGACACCCACCAACAATGACCCGCGATACATGGTACGCTCAAAGGCTGTCCATTGATCTCCCGAGAAGAGCACGCGAAACTTGGCGGTGGCCAATTGAAAGGTCATGCCCACAAATGACAGCACCAATAACATGGTGATAAGTAGGGCAGCATCAGCAAAGACTTCAGGCCCCAATAGGCGCCCCATTAATAAATTGTATAGGTAGTTGCCCCCATTTACCAATAACACACTCAACATGAACCATTGTTGGGGTGTTACTTTTATTCTTTTAAAGCTATACGCGATCATCGCACAGTATATAAGAAGTATTTGTGGCCCTCATGGCAGGCATGATGGACTCGTTTTCAAGGCCAATAATTTTCAGGGCTTTATTCTCGCGTACCACCTTTTGGAACAAACGCTCCAAAGTCTTGGCACATTGGGGATCAATGGAGTCCAACTTGTCAAGGGAAACTGTAAAAAATTCGTTTTGGGACATTTTGTGTTCAATGGTCCTTTTTAGAAAGCCCATGTTGTCAAATGTCAGGTTGCCAGAAACTTCTAGGCCATCGTTGTGCTCAATGATATGTAAAGCCATGGTATTGGATTTGGGTTTAAAAATTTGGTATGTCTAACAAATATCAAATAAGCTGACGTCTAAGATGGGTTCCGGTCGGTGGATCGCGGCTTTGTTTAGATGAACGAACAAAAACCCACTTCCAATTTAAAGCCATCCGGTGGTAACTTTACACTGTATAAAATCGAAGCATCAACTGGGTGGTCAACCCCAATGTACCATCCCAAAACTTAACCTATGAAAGCACGATTTCTTTTAGCCCTTCTATGGCTTTCCTATGCCAATATCCATGGACAAAACCCCATGCAACCAGGCTTTGAAATGCTCGAAAAAGGGGCATTCCAAGACGCCAAGGAGTTTTTCGGGGAATACCTTAAGGACCACCCCGATAACAAGACTGCCAAAATATGTTATGGCCGAGCCGTGGGCCTTAGCGGTTCACCAGAAACCGCCACCGGATTGTTTGCTGAACTTCTGGAAACGTATCCCAACGATTTTGAGGTACAGATCAATTACAACGAGTCCTTTTTGTGGAACAGTGAATTTGAAACTGCCAAGCCCCTCTATGAAAAATTGGTGGCCGACCATCCCGATAAATTTGGAGCCCTATTGGGTTACGCCAATACCTTAAGTAATTTAAAGGAATATCCCAAGGCCTTGGAATGGGTCAACAAAGCCCTAGCGTTACAACCGGATAACCAAAGTGCCAAAGTATCAAGAAAATACATAAAATTGGGCTATGCCAATAATCTGTCGCAGTTACAGGCCTATGATCGCGGAAAGGCCCTTTTAAAGGAAATCACCCATGATTTCCCAAACGATAGGGATGCCTTGTTGAACCTTGCCAATATGCATTTGATCACCAAGAGCACGGACAGCGCAAAGGCCATTTACCGACAGTTGGCCACCTCGGCCAAGGACTCGGTATTTGCCCTGAACCAAACCGCCTTGGCCGACCATATTGCGGAAGATGACAAGACGGCCCTAAAAATAGCACAACAGGCCAAGAAAAAGGCCGAGACGTTAGGGGACAAGGAACTTCAGCTCAAGGCCCATGAAAGATACGTACAAGCCCTTATTTGGAACCGTAAGTTCAAATTGGCCAAAAAGAATATCACACATCTGGAAAAAACACATGTTGACCATGCAACGGTATTGGCCCTAAAGGCAACCTTAGGTATGTATACCGGGGATTCCAAAAAAAGTGTGGAGCATTACAATGCCATATTGAAGAAGGATCAGAAATCATTTGATGGCAACCTGGGAAGTGCCAATGCACTATACGCCTCAGATAGAATTATTGACTCATATAGGGCCGTTTACCAAACCCTGTCCATCTATGATCAACAAAAGGATGCCCTTTCACTCTTGGAAAAATTGAACCAAGGCTTTTTACCGGAGGTCAACGAACATGCGGCACATACCTTTGACAATGGCGACAACATTGGATATTTCTCCACGACCGAGATTAAATTGCCCTTATCAACCAAGTTTACGGCCTCTGCAGCTTACCAGTACCGTACCACGGAAAACGATGTCACCGTTCACCAAGCATCTTCCAACCTGTTCGAAGCGGGAATGGCCTATAGGTTGCTACCAAAGACCTCCCTTAAGGCTTCCTTGGGTATCTATGACGCAAATGCAGGGGAAGACAGTTACTCCCAACCCATAGTGACCGCACAACTAGTGACACAACCCTACAAACTGCAACATCTGGAAATAGGATACAAGCAGGAAGTACAGAGCTTTAATGCCGAATTGATCAAGCGCCAAATCGTAATGCACCATTATGGTATCAACTATAATCTAGGAACCACTTTCAACTTGGGATGGTATACCCAGTTCATACATACCCAACAGAATGATGCCAACACCCGCGACCTCCTGTTTACTTCACTGTATTACAACCTGACAAGAAAACCCGCACTTAAAGTAGGTGTCAATTATCAGTACTTTCAGTTTAAGGAGCAATTGCCAACCGTCTATTTTAGCCCATCCAAGTATCATGCGGTGGAGGTTTTTGGGGATGTAAGGGGCTCTATTTCAAAAAATACCAAAGGAATGCTTACCGTGGCCAGTGGTTTTCAGGAAGTGGAGGAAGACCCCCAGACCTTTATATATCGTTTTGAGGCTGGCCTGGAACACGCTTTTTCCAAAAGACTTACCGCCAGTCTTTATGGCAAGCATAACTCCCTAGCCTCCGTGGTCTCCGCCGGATTCAAGTACACCGAACTGGGTTTTAAAATCAAGTGGGATATGGCACCCAAGCCTGTCTTCAATAAAAAACTACAGGAAACCATCGCTTCCAGGTAAGTGAAACAACCTTGTTCAAAGCTTTATATCCCCGAAACGATTTCGGGGTTTTTTATAGTAGGTTTAGCCTACGCATAAGCTCTGGACGGTTGGATCGGCTAATGGGAATGACACTTTTTTTGATCAACACGCTATTATCCTCTATATCAATAATCTTATTGAAGTTGATGATATAGGAACGATGGATCTGCAGGAAGGTATGATCCGGGAGCTTTTCCTTAATTTTTTTTAAGGTGGAATGCACCCTATAGCTTTCCGTTTCTGTGTTCACGTCAATATAATCACCCTTGGCCTCGACAAACAGAATCTCATTCATCTTGATCTTGATCAATCTACGGTCAATATTGATGTACAAATCTTCCCCTCCCTCTTTTTCATCCTTACCTGAAGGAGAAACCGAACGTTTGTCCATGGCACCCTTGATTTTTTGAACAGTCTTGGCAAAACGTTCTTCAGTAATGGGTTTCACCAAGTAATCCACAATGGACTCATACTCAAATGCCTCTATTGCATATTGTGGATCAGAGGTGGTCATAACGATAAGGGGTGGGTCCTTGAGGGTCTTAATAAGGTCTATTCCCGTAAAGGTGGGCATATGAATGTCCAGGAACATAACGTCCACGGTATTTTCGCCCAAATACTTCATGGCATCAATGGCATTGGAAAATTCCTCTACGATATCCAGGCCCATGGTAGTCTTACACAATTTTGCTACCACCGCCCTTGCTGTTGCTTCGTCGTCTACTATGATACAGGTCATGTCACATCTCCTTTATATAGTTTTCCACCGTAACCAACTTAGCATCAAAGTCCTGTGAAAGTTGGGTCTTACCCACTTTCAAATCTTCCTCAAAATCAACCGCCAATCCGTAGGCCTGGGTCATTCCCAAGATATTGAACTTATGCTTGATCTTATGGACTACCTCAGCGGCTTTTTTAAGTTCATTGTTGTTGAAGTAATTGAGGTACTCCCCTTTTTCCACAGGGAACTCTTCCTTGATAATACTGATGAATTGAGCCCTGAAGTCTTCGTCATCACCCGCAAGTTTATTGATATAGTCGGTGTTAGGTGTCTCCATGGTCGTTCTTTTTTAGGGTAAAGTAAAATGTGGTGCCCTCATCAATTTTGGAAGTCAACCAAATCTTACCTTGGAACATATTGATAATTTTCTTTACCAGGGCCAGGCCGATTCCTGAGGTGCCCGAATCATTTTCCAACTTTCGGAACATTTCAAAAATAGTGGTTTGGTGTTTTTCGGCAATACCCTTTCCATTGTCTGAAATACTAAATTCCCAAAATTCACTCCTATCCTCGGCCCGTACATCTATCCTGCCCTTCCTGTCCTCTGGAATGGCATTGATGGCATTGGCCAACAAATTGGTGAACAATTGTTGTAATGGGTATTCTTGGGCAAAGATGACCGGTAGGTCTTCTGGAAACGAAATTATAACATTTTGGGGAACATACGTCGTATCCTTGATATCAGTAAGCAATCTGGACAGCTGTACCGGAATCTTATCCTCCTCTCTCTGCTCAATTGTGGCATGCTCCAAGATGCCATTGATCAAGTTGTCTATTTTGGTTAGATTCTTTGACACCAACGAAAAATTCTCCTTGCTATCTGCGGAAAACTTCTCGTATTCGGCCTCCGAAATCCAGTGTATCAAGGCGTTGATATTGCGAATGGGCGATTTTAGATCGTGTGACACCATGTGCGCGTAATTGTTCAATGACTCATTCTGTTGCTCCAAGTAGTTCAGCAGTTTGTTTTTTTCTGCGGTCAGCCCAATCAATTTTTTGGCCTGTTCCTGGATATGTCCCGTTAACTCATCGGGGTCAAACTCGTCTTCCCCTTTACCTCTCTGTTCGTCAGCATCACCATTCATTGCCTTAATGGCACGTTGCAGCGATTTAAGAATCTTTTTTTGGTTTTCAACCTCTTTTTTCAATCCTGCATTGGCTTGGGAGAGTTCCTCGGAACTCAATAGCGTTGACCGCTGGATTATTTCCAATTTTTGGTCATTGTTTCTATATGCATTTTCAACGGCCCTAAAAAAAGGTTCCATCACCTCTGATGAAGCGAGTTCCTCCGTAAGGTATTTTCTAATCTGCCGTTTTAAAAGTGCGTGCATTATTCGCTAATCAACGTCAATGTCATGGTTTGGTTGTGCAACCTACACCTGTTCTGTCCTTCAAAAGGGGCCATTTCCCCATACGAATAAAAGCCTGTGACAGTAGCATCCTCACCTATGACCGATACCACTTCCTCCAATTCCTCTTCCGTTCTTTGGTCCATGACCAACTTACGTCCCACACAACTTACCAAAAGGGCCAAATCAGGTTTTTTCTCCCTGCCATTCATGGCCTGTTTGGCCGCTGTAAAGGCTCCATCAGCAATATCCTCCACTGTGGCCATCATGAGTCGTACTAGTGCCCCCTCTGGAATATCACCGGCCAGTGTCATGGTATTTTCTTTTTCATCTATACTCAAAATGGTGCGTACAATGGTCCCTAACTCACCTTCGACCATCACACTCAAGGGGTACAACAAAGCAGCTTCGGGTAGGTCCTTTGCCCTCTCCCCCAGATATTTCTTGTAGAGATCTAGGGCAGGATTCCCATCAAGCTCGTATAGTACATTGCCCTTAGACTTGGTAACGGTCCTTTCGGGCCCAAATGGCACCCATCCCCCATGACTTGCGTAGGTCACCTCAAAATGCTCGCCATAGAGACCTATGACCACTACCTCACCTTCCTTGGGTTCCTCATTGTAGGATGCCAATGTACGCTCAAACCGGGCATCATCCCCACACATTCCACCAGTGACGCTTATACCTTGTTCCAGCTTTTCTTCCAAACCATCAATCAAATCACTCCCATTTACCAAGCTTCCCTCCGAGACCACAAAGATATGGCGCAGTCCCTGCATCTCAAATTTGGATACCAATGCCTTTCCCAACTTCTCCGTATCATGGTCAAAATCGCCCATGTTGGCACTGTGCACATCAAAGGTACCATTTTCAAATTCCATTGCGGTCAGTACAATACTATCCTCCATTACAACACTCCCGTAAATCTCTCCTGAGGTAGAGCCCATAACGATCTGCCCATCGGGGAACATGCCATGTACCTCCTCATATATCTTACTGCCTTCCAATAATTTTCGATTGCCAAAAACCAACACCAAGGGAGCCTTTAAATCCTTATTCCCTTGTTCAAACTCCCAGTTCCCGTTTGTCCTTTTTGCACTTAGAATTTTCACACGCTTAGATTTTAGTAGTTAACTGTTAAAAGAATAGCCCTGAAAACATATGTGATCAATACGTTTCCAAATTAAACTTGCCTATGGCAGGTAGAAACTCCATATGTTTCCAATTGCCCTGTATTTTTAAATTCATCGATGCCCCTCTCACGTCTGTTTTTTAATGGTGAAATAGAATGTGGTCCCTTTGCCCACTTCACTTTCCAACCAAACGGTGCCTTCGTAAAGTTCCACTATTTTTTTGACGATTGATAGACCAATTCCAGTGGAACGTTCCTTACTTCCAGCGGATTGGAATATCTTAAATATTTTCTCATGGTACTCCTTGGGAATCCCCACTCCATTGTCCTTTACGGCAAATTGCCAATGATTTCCCACTTCCTGGCACGAGACCTCCACCAGGCCTTTGGGATTTTCAATGTGCACCACGGCATTGCTCAAGAAATTCTGGAACAATTGGTGCATCTTGGTACGATCCGCATATACTGTGGGAAGGGGATTGGCAACCACAACCTCAACATGGTCAGGGATATAGATGATATCGGTTATCTCCTTGATAACCGCATTGAGATTTACCTTGGAATTGTCCGCCGCCTTTTTACTTGCCGTGGAATATTTCAGGATACCATCTATAAGTTTGTCCATCAGCTCCACTTTTTCTTGGAGCAGTTTTAGATTTTCCCTTCCCATCTCATCAATCTTGTCCCTGAAATCATCCCCGATCCATGTGGCCAGGGCATTGATGCTCCTTAGGGGGGATTTAAGGTCATGGGACACAATGTGGGCGTACTCCTCTAGATTTTTGTTGCTTTCCTCCAAATCGTTCAAAAGGTTTTCCTTTTGTATCTCCAGTACCTTTTGGTCAGTGATGTCCAACTGAATGATTATGGAACCTGAAATACCTCCCCGCTCATTGTGCAGTGGTGCCACACTTACCAGCCAATACCTTTCTGCACCAAACTTATCACTTACACTGATTTCAAATGATGCGGAAGATTGTTCGTGGGCATTCATAACCTGTGCCCCATTTTCCTGACCTAAAA
>JBFOLQ010000031.1:0-5871 GCA_040830145.1 Flavobacteriaceae bacterium
AACGGAAAACATGCATTGATATGGGCCCTTTTGCAAGGTTTTTTTGGTTCATACCGGTTGTGGTTTTGTCAAGATCGAAAGCACCTTTCCCCTATCGCGGCCAATACCATTTCGCTATATTTCCATAAAAATCGAGAAACTACGTTTAGCGGGTCGTTATGCGTCTTAGACAGAACTAAATGAAATAAATAGAATGAAGAAAATAACTAATGGGAAAATATTGATATTCTTAGGGATTATTCACCCATTATTAGGAATATCCCCTTTTGCTTTTGGAAAACAATTTGCAGGATTTGCCGATAAATTCTTTTTCAAAATAAGTGAAGGGCTATCTGAGTTTCCGCTTCTAAATGGACAAATGAATTATGAGAATTTTGCAGCATTTTGGTTCTTCTACTACGGACTTTTACTCATTCCTCTTGGAATTATAGTTGGTCACGTAGAAAAGATGAGCGGTCAAATACCGAAAAACTTCATTTGGGCATATCTGATTATTGTATTGCTTGGGGGTTTTATGATACCATTTTCGGGAATGACATTCTTAATGCTGCCTCACGCAATCTATATGTTAGTTCAAAGAAATAAGCAAGAGAGCAAGACTTAGAAATGAATTACAGGGTTCCAAATGCAGAACATTTAAAAAATAATTTCATCGTTCAGGAATTAGCCAAAGATTTTGAATTATTGGACGTTTGGGAATACCCTTTGTGCTTTAAAACAAAGGAAGGCGATAGCTTATATAAGTTTAGAAAGATATCTGTTGAGCCTACATTACAAAACGTTTTCAATTTTTCACCAACAGGAATATTATTCTCACTTAGAGCTGTTATTGGTAAAATTTTCAGATTAGATAACAATGTGAATGACCTGCCAATACCTAATTGCAAAGAAATTAGTTTTGCCGAACGTTTAACTAAAACGCAAAAAGAGAAACATTTTGACGAATTAAACATTGACTTACGAACGGATAATTTTTTTGACTTCCAGACTGTTTACTCAATGGAAAACGAAACTGTAAATGAAATATCAAACGCTACAGAACATACACTAATGCACTATGGTTGGATAAAAGAAAGTAATGAGTGCTTCAAGGTTCAGATGGCTTCATATGTAAAACACAGGAGTAGATATGGCAAATTATATATTTGGTTAATTAAACCATTCAAATATTGGGTTGTTTACCCTTATTTATTCAACAAGTATGTAAAAAAGTGGAAAGAATATAAAAAAACCGCATACGGCAACATATAACCATAAGTTTGGTGGGTTAGACCAACCTTTAACTATGCTCATGGCAGACTGAATCCACTTGGAACGTCAAAGTCAGTTCTTGATCAAAAAGCAGTAACTTAAACGGTTATACAATACCGCTGGCATTCGTATTGACCAAAACACCTAAGAAGCATGGGTAAAAAGAACAGCATATTTATTGCGACAAGTTTAGACGGCTATATCGCTGACAAAAATGGTGGACTTGATTGGTTACATTCTATCCCAAACCCCGACAATGATGATATGGGATTCGCAGCATTCAACAACAACATTGATGCGCTGGTTATGGGGCGGACAACCTTTGAGACCGTAATCGGATTTGATGTGCCGTGGCCATACTGTCACCTGATATAAATTCCCGGGAGCATGCCCGACGCAATTTACAGTTATTCAAAAATCAGTTGCAGGATATGACCAGTAGAGAGCTTAAATTAATTAGCCGCTACAATGAAGCGGAAATCATTCTAAAGTATCAACAGAATTAAAACGAAAAACAAATCGTCGGAGACCGTTCCAAAACCATGTCAATGCTGACTAAAAATGACTTTAACGTCATTCACAGACAAAGGGAAACCAAAGAATTGGATTGTGATTGTGAATAGTTTCAAAAGACTGCCCCAGTAAACGGCCTAGTTCGCAACAGTGACCACCCGAGTCTCCCGGATGACGGTTACCTTCACTTGGCCTGGATAGGTCATATCGGTCTGTATTTTCTGGGAAATCTCAAAGGATAGCTGCGCCGCCTTTTCGTCGCTCACCTTCTCACTTTCAACAATGACCCGGAGCTCCCTTCCCGCTTGGATGGCATAGGCCTTTTGTACTCCATTGAAACCAAAGGCAATGTCCTCCAAATCCTTTAACCGTTGTATGTAGGAATCCAGTACTTGGCGTCGGGCCCCTGGTCGGGCTCCGCTGATGGCATCACATACCTGTACAATGGGTGAGATCAAGGTGGTCATTTCCACCTCATCATGGTGGGCACCGATAGCATTGCATACATCTGGTTTTTCCCCATATTTTTCGGCCCACTGCATTCCCAAAATGGCATGGGGCGTCTCCACCTCTGTCTCATTATTGGGTACTTTTCCAATATCGTGCAGGAGTCCGGCACGTTTAGCCAACTTAGGGTTAAGGCCCAGTTCCGCGGCCATGACCCCACAGAGCTTGGCCACTTCACGGGAATGCTGTAAAAGGTTCTGCCCATAAGAGGAGCGATACTTCATACGACCCACAGCTTTCACCAACTCGGGGTGTAGGCCATGGATACCTAAATCAATGACGGCCCTTTTACCCACTTCAACAATTTCCCCATTGATTTGCTTTTCGGTCTTTTTTACAATTTCCTCAATACGTGCGGGATGTATACGGCCATCGGTCACCAACTTATGCAATGATAGCCTGGCCACTTCTCGACGTATGGGATCAAAACAGGAAAGGATAATGGCCTCGGGGGTATCATCCACAATAATTTCAACCCCTGTGGCCGATTCAATGGCACGTATGTTTCTCCCCTCCCTGCCAATAATCCGGCCCTTGACATCATCGGATTCCAAGTTAAAGACCGAGACACAGTTTTCCACGGCTTCCTCAGTACCCATGCGTTGAATGGTATTGATTACGATTTTACGGGCTTCCTGTTGGGCTGTAAGCTTCGCCTCCTCAACGGTCGTCTGGATAAAGGACATGGCATCAGTCTTAGCGGTATCCTTCAAGGTTTCCAGGAGTTGGGCCTTGGCCTCATCAGCCGAAAGCCCTGAGAGTGTTTCCAGTTGTCTTACTTGGTTCTTGTGGAGCTTGTCAAGTTCCGTTTGTTTTTTCTCGTAGAACTGTATTTTGTGCTCCACATCCTTCAATCTCCGCTCTAACTGATCATTGCTCTTTTTGTTCCTCGCCAGTTCATTGCTTACCTGCGACTCCTTACTGCGAATACGCTTTTCGGCTTCGGCCATTTTTTTGTCCTTCCCCATAATGGACTTCTCATGATCGGCCTTCAGCTCCAAAAACTTTTCCTTGGCTTGGTAAATCTTGTCCTTCTTGATGCCCTCACCTTCAGACTTTGCATTCTTGATGATTGATTCAGCCTCTTTTTTGGCATTGCCAACAATCTTTGAGGCCTTGCCCTTTTCCATAAACTTGGCGACCAAAAAACCAATTACCAAACCCGCAATCCCTGCTATTATCAGTGTAGTCATATCCATAATACTATATTAAAAAACCCACATTGGAGGAGGTTTTGTACAAACTCCCAATAACAGGTTTAGGGCTACAGGGCTGCTCGGGGATCCTTGTGCTGGCAAGGCTTGCCCTTACAGTCCAAACTCACCCTTTTTAAAAAAATTAGTGTTGAGTTTGTCAAAAGGTATACCAATGTGGGCAGTAACTTAATACCTATTTAAAAGAACTTATTTATTGCTCAGCTTCTTAGATAACAAATTATCAAGGTCTTGCAATCTTTTTTTGGCGCCATCAAGGTCCTGGTTCTGATCGATGCCCTGTTGCTCAATCTTTGAGGCAAATTGCAGGGCGCACATGGCCAGCACATCTTGTTTATCACGAACGGCATAATTCCGTTCAAATTTCTTACCCAAAAGCTCAATGTTCTTGGCAGCCTTGCGAAGTCCTTCTTCCTGTGAAGGATCAATCGTCAAGGGATACACCCGATCTGCAATCGATATTTTTATTTTGAGCCTTTCCGCCATTCACATTGAACATCAAGCAGAAAGTTGGGCAATGCAATGATCCAACTCCCTGATCATCTTGTTTATCTTAAGCTTCGCTTCCGTTTTATTACTATTACTGCCTATCATTGAACTTGCCATCTTGAGTGAATCATATTTTTCCTCCCATTCCCGGGCCATGTCCAAGGCTTCGGTACGCCCTGTTTTTACGTGGTCCAGCTCTGCCTGTAATTGGTCATTCGTCTGTTGGAGCAGCTCCATACGGTGCATCAGCTTACTGATCTTATTCTCCAAAGAATCCACTATCTGTACCAATTCGGCCATAGACAAATTCAATAAACACAAAGTTAACATAGATCTGATGACCTGCCAACTGTTTTAGTTATTAATTATGATTGGGCGAACGATATGGATATGGCATTTTTCAAGATTCGTCACTAATGGTTACTTTCGTAACGTTTTTCATAATCCTATACATGAAAACCCTAAACTTACACGCATTCCCTTTTTCCACATCCGCATTGACTTCCTTATACCAAGCCATTTGCGGGAACAAGGGGCATTATTGCTTTTTGTTGGTGTTATTGGTGTTACAACCCATGTTCCCGCAGGAATATCCAAAGGATGCCTTTAGATCCCCATTGGACATCCCCATTGTTCTTGCCGGCACCTTTGGCGAATTGAGGTCCAACCATTTTCACAGTGGCATCGATATCAAGACAAAACAGCGTCAAGGCCTCCCCGTGTATGCCATTGGGGATGGCACGGTCACACGGATCAAGGTATCACTATGGGGGTATGGTAAGGCATTGTACGTGGCACACCCCAACGGATATACCTCTGTCTACGCCCACTTGCAAAAATTTTCACCGGCCATTGAGGAATACGTTAAAAAGGTGCAGTATCGAAAAAAATCCTATGAAGTGGAAATGTTCCCCAATTTTGGGGAACTCAGAATGAAGAAAGGGGATATTATAGCCTATACGGGCAATACGGGGGGATCATCAGGGCCCCATTTACATTTTGAGATACGCAACAGTGCCACTGAGTGGCCTACCAACCCTCTTTTTTACGGCATGGAGGTATTGGACGCCACCAACCCGGTGGTCAATTCTGTATATGTGTACCCCCTTTCCGAAGGTGGGGTTGTTAACCAAAGTCAGGAAAAGGTAAAGCTCAACCTGACCCGGTTAAAGGATGGCAGTTTCCTTGCCGACAAGGTCGCGGCAGTGGGATCCATAGGTTTTGGTTTCTCGGGTTTTGACCGGCAGGACCTTGCGGCCAATCGCAATGGCATTTATTCGGTTCGCCAAACCGTGAATGGAAAGACCTATACCGCCTATGATTTTGAGACCTTTTCATTCTCGGAGACCCGCTATATCAATACCTTAATCGACTATTCCCATTTTGGCCGTTATCGACAGCGTGTACAGCGTTTGTTCAAATCGCCCAATAATCGGTTGAGCATCTATGATGAGCTGTACAATGACGGGAAAATTGAAGTGCGGGAGGGCTTATCCTACCAGGTGGAGATTGTATTGGCCGATTTAAAGGGCAATACCACCAAAATAGCCATCCCCGTAGAAGGAAAAAAGGAAGCCGTGCGACTTAAAAAGGAGCCTACGCGAACCGACGATTTTGTCATTGCCACCAAACCCAACACCTTTGATTTGGGAGCTGCCAAGGTATATTTCCCTGCCAATACATTTTATGAAAACTTTTTCATTGACCTCAAAAAAGGAACTGATACGGTCACTATCCATCGCAATACAGTGCCCGCACACAAGCGGTTTACGGTTAGCTTTGACGTATCAAAATACCCTGAAACAGCACGAAAGCAACTTTTCATTGCTTTGTTGGATGATGGAAAGCCCAAATACCAATCTACCTACAAACGGGGCAACACCTTTACCACGCGCAC
>JBFOLQ010000032.1:0-6299 GCA_040830145.1 Flavobacteriaceae bacterium
CAGTCAAAAACTCGAATACACGGGCCGTACCTTGACTGGTACACCCATTGGCATCCATTACATCAACCACATAATCCCCAGGAGTACCCACACTGTAGGTATGCTCATAAAAACTGCCATTCAATGTTCCAAACTGCTCATCGCCGTTCAAGTCAAATCTCGGTGTATCCACTGTATTGGGAACCCTTACAACAATGTCAAAGGAGGTTGATGTGGGATCACATTGGTTATTGACCACGAAAGTAGGTGCAGGCAGTACGGTATTGTCCGGTATGATCCTGGCAATGGCAAATGAGGTACACCCGCTACTGTCCCGTACATACACATCATATGTTCCCGCAGGACCATAGTAAGTGGTCTGGGTACCAAAATCAGCATTGGTAGGTGTTACACCGGCATCCATGAAGGCATACCCAAATGGCCCGCCCGAACCACCGCGCCCCTGAACCGTAAAAGAACCATTTGAGTTACAGGTGGCAGGTTCCAGGTTTAAAATATCGATTGAAGGTAAATTTTGGTCTATCGTCACAGAAACGGCATCCGTACAGGTATCACTAAGGTTGGTCACCAAAATCTGGTAATTTCCAGGTAGGTCTTCCACCGTATTGGTATGTGGGGCAACGGTGGTAGTCACCGTTTCAATGGCAGTGGTGGTACCTGCATCGTTATTGATTAACTGTACCTGTAATTGGTCCCCTATGGTATATCCTGTAATTGAATAGGATATTTGCCCATTTCTGTTGGCATCACAGAATCCTGGGGTACTGCTCGCCGTAACGTCCAGCGTGGAAGGCCCTTCAACGGGAGGTATTTCCTGTTCGTAGATACACCCATTGGGTGCCAATACCTCTACGGTATACGTTACCCCATACATAATCCCATCGCTAGCATTGCTAAACTCGTGGGTATCCGGACCTGCATTGTTATTGAGGGCGTAAAAGGCCGGTTGTCCCGCCAAGCGAATCTGATAGGTGGGCACAGTGGGAAAAATGGTCGGGGTTACGCGAACAGTATAGGTAAAGGCCGTATCATCACAGGTTACGGGTGGTGTAAAATTGATGGGGGCAATGACCACCTCATTGGTGGTAATGGTCACCATATCTTCATCAGTACATCCATTGGCATCCAATGTAATGACCCTGTAATCCCCCGGCACCAATGCTGGATCCAAAAGCTGTCGTGGAAGTGTTACTGGATCCACATCTTCCAATCTTGTCACCTCATTTCCAAAAGCATCCTCCACTATAAATATAAAATTGGGAGATCCATCGGCAACGCTATCTATGGATATCCCCCCGCTTGTGGCCCCTGCATTGCAAGTGGCCTGTACTTCTGATACCGTAGCATTGGGAACAGCGGTAGTATTCAAGGATACTACGGCATCCACCGGTGTGGTCTCACAACCCCTGGCATCACGGACAACCACTTGATAGGTCCCAACCGTTAGATTGGAAAATACATTCTGGGTTCCGAATGCCCCTCCATTGAAACTAATTTCATAGGGAGGAATGCCACTTGTGGCGTCTGGGGTGATGACCACCCTTCCATTATCGGAACCACCGCAGCTAACCGGTGTTATATCAAGGGTAGCGGGATCTATGGTCTGGGGCGGATTCAAGGTAACTGGAGACGATTCGGCCACACAGCCTTCATTATCCGTCACCCGAAAGACGTAGTCCCCAGGAACGTTCGTATCAAATAAAAAGCTATTGGATGTAAGCGGGGATGGTGCTCCAAAAGTGGTTCCCCCGTCAGCACTAACCTCATATTGTTTGGTACCCGCCCCAACGGTATATCCTCCGTTGACGTTCACTTGGATTTGACCCGGGGCCCCTCCACATGGGATTTCGGCCGCTATATTCGTATTTACCCTCAATCGTGGATTGATTGTTACGTTGATACTGTCAGAGCAATTATTGCCATCAACCACTTCTATGGTATAGGAGCCTGGAGTGAGTCCGGTAAAAACTGGACTTGCCTGTAGTGTTCCACCGTTGATTCTATATTGATGACTTGCCAAAGGGGCCGATCCCGCTGTGGACGATACCGCTACGGTAGCACCCGTACCGGGCACGTGGCATATGTTTGACGCTCCTGAATCCACCACAACATCGGGGGAGTCAATGGTTGTCAGGGTAAAGGTATGGGTAGCAGAACAGCCCTCTGCATCGGTTACGGTCAACGTATAGGTACCCGCAGCGGAGAGGTTTCCAAATGTACGGCCCGATTTGGGCCCAACCACTGGTGTTCCCCCAGGGTATTCCAAGGTGTAACGGTATGACCCCCAACCTCCGGTGGCATTGGCCACCACACGTCCCAAGTTATTATTGGCACAGCTCATGGGCGTTACATTTCCTGTCAGGTCCAATGGGGTTGTTGGTTCCTCTACATCAAAGGAAACCGAATCACTACACCCTGAGTCCGTATCGGTAACCGTTACTGTATACGTACCGGCAGCAAGCCCGGTTATTTGTATTTCGGTATCGTTTTGGGCAGTACTTTCGGTTCCGCCATTAATATTATAGGTATATGTATTGGCAAAACCATCGATAAGGAAAGTTCCCGAACCGTCAGATGCCCCGGTACAGACCCTAAGGTCGCCCCCAGATTTTACCCTGGCCCGTATGGAACTGATCAGTTGGGGCGTAAAACCTTCTGTATAGGTACAATTGTTGGCATCCGTAATCTGAAAGATATAGCTTGTGGAAATATCAAGTCCGGTAAAGGTATCATTGCCACCATTATTAATGGTCGTGGGAGCAATAATGGAATAGTTGACAATGGCTGCGTTGGATGTAGGGGTCAACTGGACATCTGCAGTATTTGCAGCGCAGTTCACATTATCCTGAGTGAAATCAATGTCCGTGGGCGGATCTACATCCAAAATGGTAATGGGTGTAAGCTCCAATCGACATCCACCACCATCCTCAATCATGGGAGTATAGGTCCCCGGAGCCAAGCCATTATAAGAAGTAATGGACGTAAAATTCACCCCATCAATACTAAAGGTGTACCCACTGCCCGAACCTCCTGAAAAAGGCCCTTGGAAATCTATTTGTCCGCCGTTCACTCCCCCACTGCCACCACAGCTACGGTCGGCCATCTTAACGGCATTACCCGATATGGCATCAACTGTGGTCACGGTAACGGAAGGCATATCCATAGTACACTCAAAACCACCTTGTTGGTATCGTACCTGAATGGTATTGTATGTACCGGCAGCAACAGACAATTGATTGTTATTGTCCCAGGCATCACCCGAATCCGCACGGTAGGAAAGATTGTATCCGCGGGCATCATTAATGGTAAATACCAATCTGGCACCTCCGTTACTACAGGTTCCGTCCACGCCGGTGACCGTTACGTCAGGGGGCAAAAGCTCCTCAACATCCGAGGAAGCGGTAATGGTACAACCATTGTCATCGGTAATCAAAAAATCATAGGTTCCCGCTGTCGTGACGGTATGGGTCACACTCCCTGTAAAAGGGGCACTGGCAGGGCCGGATCCGTTTACAATATCAGTGTAAGGGGCTTGCCCACCGGTTACGTTAAGCCGAATGTCAACACTGGTAATATTGGCACACCCAAAACTATTGTTCACTTCCGTTGAGGCATCAAGTGCAGTGATTCCACCACCAATTGTGATAGGGTTTCCGGTCGTATCGCGGTCCTGTCTGGGCGGGTCAATGCCATTGGCCAAATCACCTGTACATTGTTGGGTCTCCACCTGCACGGTATAGGTCCCAAAGCCCACTGCGGAAAAGGTATAGGGGTTATCGGGAATAAAGGCTGTAAATTCCTGGGGCACGCCATTTTCATCAAGTAAGGTGTATTTATAGGGACCAGGAACGTTGTTGGCCGTAACTGTGATGGCCCCTGTTTCACCAGAGCAAAGTACATCCACAAAACTAACATCAATGTCTATGTCCCTTTGCGCTATGGTAATGGGCTCATAAGGATATTCGCATGTATTGGGAATGTTCTGCAATCTCGCTTTGACAACGTAGGTTCCAGGGGTTAGGTTATTAAAAATGGGGCCTTGCCAAGGGCCAAATCCACTGCCATTGTCAATACTGAATTCGTAAGCACTGGAAAGATTCGTAATCTGGATGCGGCCCGGCACACCACAGATAAAGTCATTTTTTACATAGGTCTGGGAAATGGTACTCTTCTTTACCTTAAAGTAGTAAGGGATACCGTCAACCACCACCCTAAACTCAGCACCACTGGTAGCAGATATGGTACTTGCATCCAAGGTAAATGAAGTCCCTGTGTGCACTGTGGTATAACAGCTTGTGGTCGTATCCGGACAGTCGTCATTTATATCAGGGGTACAGGAACCACCCAAAAGTTGCCAATTTACCGTGGAATGAGATCCTGACAGGGTAATGACACGATCATCAAAATCACCGCATAGGTTAAAACGTGCCACCGTGAATCCGTTGGTACTACACCCCACTTCCTCATCGGCACCCTGGATAATGGTGGTCAAGGCTGCCATGGCCTTGGAATCAATACTTCCAGAAAAAACGCCTTCCCTTTCCTCTGTAGGAATTATTGGGATAACAGCGGTCTCTTTCCTGTCCACTTCGGGTTCCTCAGAACCAAATGCCTTGAAAATCTCTGTGAGGGCCATTCTCCTGTCCTCGGCCGATACGGTGATCAACGATACCGAAAAGAGCATAAACAGAATGGCATAAATCGAAAGCCATGTCTTCTTTGATAGCATAGGTTAAGTTGAGAGCAGAACAACAGATTTGGGAAAATGTTGATTCTTAAGTTTAGTATTATCTTAAGCTATTCAGTTTTTCTTTAAAACTATTTTTTTATCATTATTTTTAGTTGCTGTACCTTAATTAATAAATCAAGAACGTAAATATATGAAAAATCGTACATTTTTCCCAATATTTGTTTTGGTTCTGACCATTTCATGTGCCCAAACGCCCAAAAACAAAGCTGTTTCAGCTGTTGAAACCCCTTTTGAACCAGAGCTTTATGTGGCAAGCAAAGGTATCATTTGGGGGATGGGATTCCTTCCAGATGGAGACCTGCTTTTTACTGAAAAATCTGGACGACTATATCGTTATAGTGATGGTGAAAAATCCGAGATTGGGGACCTGCCCCAAGTGTACGTTCGGGGCCAAGGTGGGCTACTCGATATAGCGGTTCACCCAAACTACGATGAAAATGGTCATCTGTACCTCACTTATGCTTCCAGTGAAGGGGAAGGTGATGGGGGCAATACGACATTGATGCGTGCCAAACTAAGGGGTAATTCCCTTGCTGAAAAAAAGGTATTGTACAAGGCAGGGCCCAACACCAAGAAAGGACAGCACTTTGGCTCTCGGATTGTCTTTGACGATGAGGGTTATTTATACTTCAGTATTGGGGATCGGGGCAATCGGGATGAGAACCCCCAAGATATTACCAGGGATGGTGGTAAGATATACCGTCTCCACGCAGATGGCCGCATTCCGGACACTAATCCATTCGTGGGCGTTGATGGTGCCAAAAAGGCCATTTTCAGCTACGGACACCGAAATCCACAAGGAATGGTAAGGCATCCGTTTACCGGAGAAATCTGGGAGCATGAGCACGGTCCCCGAGGAGGGGATGAAATCAATATCATAAAAGCCAAGGACAATTATGGATGGCCTGTAATCACCTATGGCATCAACTACAGTGGTACCTCCATTACCGATATCACTGAAAAAGAGGGAATGCAACAACCCCTTCATTATTGGGTTCCCTCCATAGCCCCCAGCGGTATGGCCTTTGTGAGTTCTGATGCCTACCCTGGATATAAGGGCAATCTGTTTGTGGGGTCCTTGGCATTTCAGTACTTGGAACGGCTGGTCATGGATGGCAACAAAGTGGTAAAACGTGAAAAGCTACTGGAAGACCTTGGGCGTGTACGGGATGTAATCGAGGGACCCGATGGACTCCTTTATGTCTCCGTGGAGGGAAAGGGAATCTATAAATTGCTACCAAAATCGTAAATTCACACCCCGTTCCAAAAACCTAAAACCGCCCAGACATGAAATCCATTAGACTTGTATTTGTCTCCGTGGTCGCCACACTTTTGCTTGTTTCATTTCAGGACAATGGAGTGACCAAAAGTATGGAACGTGGGAATGAGGGCTATGCCGATTTCTGCGTTACTTGACACCTAGCCCATGGAGAGGGGGTTCCCAATGCCTTTCCTCCCCTGGCCAATAGTGATTACCTGGTCAAAAACAGGGAGGCCAGTATCAGAGGCGAAAAATATGGGCAACAAGGGGAAATAACCGTAAATGGGA
>JBFOLQ010000033.1:0-4530 GCA_040830145.1 Flavobacteriaceae bacterium
CCGTGATGGTGGCACTGCCATCCGAGACGGCCGTGACAAGGCCATTGGCGTCCACCGTGGCAACGTCCGTATCGCTCGAGGACCAACTGACGCCCCTATTGGTGGCATCACCGGGCGAGACCGTTGCCGTGAGCTGTTGGGCGCCGCCCGCCGTAAGTGTCACATCCTCAGGGCTTACCGTGACACCCGTCACTGGGACGGTGGCTGCTTCTACCGTAATGGTACTCGTGGCAGTGAAATCCCCGTCATCAGTGGTCACTGTTATGGTGGCACTACCCTCTGAGATGGCCGTGACAAGGCCATTGGCGTCCACCGTGGCCACACCCGTATCGCTAGAGGACCAACTGACGCCCCTATTGGAGGCATTGCCGGGCATAATCGTTGCCGTGAGCTGTTGGGCATCCCCTTCCGTAAGGGTAGCATCCACAGGGCTTACTGTGACACCCGTCACTGGGACGCAATCTTCCGCAATCGTAAAATCACCCAGTTCCAAAGGGCACTCATTGTTGCCCCACCGTACCCACACGTTATAATCGCCTAGGTCAAGACCCGCAACCGATGTACTTCCGATATTGTCCCGCACATAGGTAGGATAGGTCTGTCCCCCATCGGTGCTAAACTCAATGTGGGTCCGGTCTGGATGGTCCACAAAATCGAATGTAAACCCTCCTGTGGTTGTTCCACAGGCAGCATCATCCACGGATACCGTGGCTGAGGGTGGCCCTGTGGGTGATCCACAACCTGTGGCATCAGTAACTGAAACATTGGTCTGCGCGGTGAATCCGCCATCGTCGGTAGTAGCCGTAATAATGGCTTGACCTACTGATACAGCGGTGACCTCACCGTTGGCATCCACTGTGGCAACGTCCGTATCATTGGAGGACCAATTGACATCCGTGTTCGTCGCATTATTGGGCGATACCGTTGCAACAAGCTGTTGGGCATCCCCTTCAACAAGGGTGACCTCAGAAGGACTTACCGCAACGCCCGTAACGGGAACAACCGGATTCAACGCACCGTACACCTCTACTTCTGCCAAGGATAGGATTTTACTAGACCCCGCTAAATGCACCATCACATACCGTCCCATAACATCCAAATCGTTAAAGATTTGCTCATAGCTAGATCCAAGGGTCCCTATCTCCGTATACTGATTGGGGTCGTTACTCTCGGTAGTTCCTACATAGACTTTGGCATCTTGCAACCTTGCCGTACAGCAATCCGTTCGATTATAAATTTTAATTTCAGAAAGTGCGTATGTATCCCCAAGGTCCACACGCCACCATGGATTGGTACTTTGGGTGGTATGGGTCACGGATCCGGCTCCGTGTACCCCATTCCTATCACCATCAACTGCTTTTTCCGCCAAACCGCCCCAACCTGTGCTGGATTGTATGGCTGGTTTGTTCCAGGCCAGGTTAATGGTGGGGTTGGTATCCAATCCATTGATCCATTGTTCAATTAAGGAAACGGACTGTACATCCACCCTATTTTTAGCAATGGGGGGCATGGCAATGGCATCCGTACTGTTCATCCTATGGTACAGAATGGATTTGGACGCATCACCGGCCTTAACAATAGCCTCCCCTGAAATACCCAAAGGTTGTAATGTACCCACGGTCAATAGTCTTGTCTCATCCAGTGACTTCAGCATACGCAAATCAAACTGGGCCCTGTTCCCCGTACCAGGTCTATGGCAATAGGCACAATTGAGATCCAAATACGATCGGGCCTTTTCATCTAGGCTTGCCGAAGGATTGTTCATCACCTTATAGGTAAGATAGCCCTGGGTATCGGCATCCGAAATATTTTGGTCCAAAATGCCCAAATGACTTAAGGTCACCAATTGGTTCCCTGTATTTCCAGTGGTCGGGTAGGTATAGTCTGAATTCAGATAACGGGTTCGCAATCCCAAGGTCCCTTGGGAGACACTGTTGTGACAGGAGACACAATCCCCTTTATCGGGATATGTCCATGTAACGGTCTGGGAACCGCCTGAGGCCGTAGTAACAGATAGTTCCTCATCGAGTCCCAATGTAAGCAGGACCGCATCGGTCCCCTCATCATTCCATTTATAGGTCAGGAAATAAAAGTTTCCGTCATTTCCCTTGATTGAAAATCGCGTCTCCAATCTCTTGACCAGTGAAGGATCGCGTTCATCAATGGGCAGTTCAAAGTGTTTTACCAATACCGTTCCCGAAGGGAATTGCCATACATCGTCCTCAGAAAAAACGATGCGTTCCGCTGCCGTGTTATGTGTTCCGTTGTTGGGAATCGCCATCCATCTCTTTTTCTTGGCCCCATCTGACCAAAAAGGTTCAATCAGTTCATATGGCAGAAGTCCACTAGAAGGTTGCAAGGTCTGTAAATTAGAAAACGCATTGGTCTCCGAAAGCAGTAAGGGTACACTGCCCCCGTTTTGGAGTCCCGGTGCCATTTTATAGAGTGGCGTATTATTACCTTGTTTCAGCAAATACAGTTCGCCATCCAGATCTTCCCCAAAAGAAATGATGTTGTTCGGGGCAAAGTTGGTAATGAGCTCATAGGCCCCTGTGGCGGTATCCACTTTCCAAATTTCCTCTCCGGACCCATAATCCGCACATATATATTTACCGTATAAATCTGGATTTTCTGTACCCCTATAGACAAAACCGCCGATTATGGCATTCGCTTGACTTCTGGGAAAGGCCACCAAAGGGCCTTCATGTGCCATATTGTTATACATGGACAAACCGCATCCAGGTCCGTTGGCATATCCCTCATAAAGAGGCCATCCAAAGTTCTTTCCCTTTTTGACAACGTTTATTTCCTCATGCCTACCGCCACCAATTTCACCAATGTACATGGTACCGGTGACTTTATCCTTACTCATCCTATGCGGATTTCTATGTCCCAAGGTATAGTACTCCTCAAAACGCTGTCCCCCGGGACTTAAAAACGGATTGTCATTGGGTATGTAATACCCTCTTCCGGTCAGTTCATCCGAGTAGCCGTGGTCCTCTGGCATGGTCCTTATGGGAGCGTGGCTTTTGGAAGGGTCCTTATCCACATCAATTCTTAGGACCCCACCATCCAAATTGTTAAAAATATCCTGTGACTTTCTAAAGGCCGTTTGGTCCCCCGTGGTCAAATAAAGAAACCCATCATTCCCAAACAACAGGCCTCCCCCCCTGTGCGTAGTCCCATACATACGGACCTTGATCAAGGTGCTCAGTGAGCCAGGGACAACGTTGAGGGTAGTTGGGTTCACCTCTATTCGCTTTAGAAAAAGAAAATTGCCCCAATATTCTTGGGAATTACAGCTTTGGGTGGTGTAATAGTTGGGAAAATCACGACTTTGGGAATCCTCACTGGAGTAATACATGTAGAAATAGTTCTTTCCGTTCCCAAATTCAGGGTGGGCCGTCAGCCCCAGAAAACCACCATCCCATACTACCCCGACTTCGGCAGAGAGGTCCACCAACAATGTTTTTTGTTGGGTAGACTCATCATTATCGAACCAATAAATTTTTCCATCCCGTTGTCCTACCACAATGCGCTCACCTCCCGGAAGTGGTAGAAATGTCAAAGGGGAATTAAAGGTGAGATTGGGAAAGGCAACCCGATATGGCGTTGGTTGGGGGGTATTGGACGGAAATTTTCCGTTCAAGAATTTACCTATGGGTTGGGGATTGTTCAATCCAGGCCCCATCAAATAGGGTACGGATGATAACAGGGCAAATGATGCCAGGACGATACAAAAAAGTTGGGTTTTGGTTGGGTAGTTCTTTTTCATCTTAAATCAGTTCATACCATTTAACCCGGAAAGGTAATCACAACCCCTATCAAAATAGTTGGCTACACGATGAAATGTAAACATCCTCGTTGAAGTACACGGGTATGGGAAATTCCATAGTGTCAGTACATTACCGATGAAATGCCTGTGGTGATTTACCTACTTTTAGCTTAGTGGGATTCGTCCACGGACCGTTGGTCCCCCACTCGTAACAAAAGCAGCATCCCTATCAAAAAGAAAAGGCCCAGAAAAATGACCGCATTGCGCATACTACCCGTTATCTGCGCCACGAATCCGTATAGAAAAGTCCCCAAGACAATACCTATTTTCTCTGCAACATCATAAAAACTGAAAAACGAAGCGGTATCCGTGGTCTCCGGAAGGAATTTTGAATAGGTAGACCTTGATAACGCCTGTATACCGCCCATTACAATACCTACAAGTCCAGCTGCTATATAAAAATCCATCGGGGTGACGATAAAATAGGCATACACGCACAACAGTACCCAAATAAGGTTGACCACGACCAAGGTCTTTATATTCCCAAATCTCTCTGAAAATCTTGCCGTGGCCGTCGCTCCCAAAATAGCCACTAACTGAATAACCAAAATACTGATTATTAAACCCATAGTGCGTCCCTCATCATCTTTCCATGCAATCTCCTCTTCCCCAAAATAAGTGGCTATGAGCATCACGGTCTGTACTGCCATACTATACACGAAAAATGCGGCCAGATATCTTTTCAATCTTGTCTC
>JBFOLQ010000034.1:0-4963 GCA_040830145.1 Flavobacteriaceae bacterium
AGAGCATACAAATGGGTATGAGATACAGAATTATATAGATGGTTCCATTCTAACGGTGGCCGATGCCCCCTGGCCGGGGATGACACCTGATTTGTTGAGCATTATCTTGGTAATGGCCACCCAGGCGAGGGGAGAGGTCGTGATACACCAAAAAATGTTTGAGAGCCGCCTCTTCTTTGTGGATAAGCTGATTGATATGGGCGCCAAGATAATCCTATGTGATCCCCATAGGGCTACAGTGATAGGGCATGATTTTAAATCGACCCTCAAGGCCACGACCATGGTGTCCCCTGATATCAGGGCCGGGATTTCCCTTTTGATTGCCGCGCTGTCTGCCAAAGGCACGTCCACCATCCATAATATTGAGCAGATAGATCGGGGCTACGAAAACATCGATGAGCGATTACGGGCCATAGGGGCGAAGATTACAAGGGTTTAGGCACTTCAACGTTCACTGTACCTGACAGAATATTTAGGTCATTTACTATTGTAATTTTATATGACTCTTTTTTTCGGTTTCCCAATGACCGAAAATTTTTAATTTCAATTTGCTTTATTAGTTTCATTCTACTCTTCGATGCATGGCTACTTAGGAAAATGTAGTTATTTAATTTCTATGAAAATATAGCAAATGTCCCACAATTAAACCTTCTAGGGGTTTCCCCATAATCTAGCAACTTCATAAGAAAAGGTCGTGCTTCCGTCCAATGTTATTTCGTAACCGCCAACATCCCTTTTACCAAACAAAATTGGGCCGCGGCGTAGGTGCCCATGATCAGGATATGGGAATAGGCGACGGGTGCCATAAATTTATTGATGGCCAAGATGCTATCGGAGGCGATAAAGAAGAGGGCCCCGGCCAAGACCCATTGAAAACTTTGTGGCACTACCTCCTTTTTGCGATTCAGGGCTGTTGTGGCCATGGCGAGGATTCCCAGGATATAAACCACCACAGGTACCTGTAAGGCCCCTAGGTGGGGCTGTAAGTAACTAAAGAGCAGACTTCCGTATCCTAAAAGTACAATAATGCCCATCCAGAATAGGGTATCAGGTTTTTTGTTCCAATGAAGGGAAAATACATAGGTATAGGCCACATGTGCCAACAGAAAGGCGATAAGCCCTCCTATAAAGTACCCCGGTTCGGCATCTTTGAGCAGCAATATATCCCCAAGGAGGGATAACAATAGCCCTAAGGCGAATCCCCAGTAGAGTCGTTTGGGCAGTTGTTTTCCTTGGGTTACAAAGAACAGCAGCAAGGATATCAAAATCAGCGGCTTGCTGAACCATCGCAACGCTTCATGTCCATACGTGCCCACATAAAGATCTACTAGGACAAGTAGCCCAAAGAGCCAGGGGAAATAGGGTAGGAAGGCGCGCATACAGGATTATCCCTTAAATTCAATGGTATTGTGTGCGCCATCGCAAAAGGGTTTGTTCTCAGAGGCCCCACAGCGACATAGGGCCGTTACCCGCTCCTTGGTTTCCACCGAGCCATTACTATGGGTCAGTTCACAAGTGCCATGGACCAATACCGGTCCATTGGGTTTTACGGTAATCCGTATAGTGGTCCCCTCCGGGGCCTTCTTACTTTGAGTCTCGTAGCTTAGAGCCGCAGAAGGACAGGCGTCAATTTGGGCATTCAATTCATCCACGCCCGCATTCTCAGGGGTAATCCACGGTCGCGCCTTGGGGTCATAGACATTGGGTAGTTTTTTCACACATACCCCTGCATGGATACATGTTTTGGGTTTCCAGATGATGGTAAGGTCGCCCTTTGTATATTTTTTTACGATTTCTCTTTCTGACATGTTTGTACGGATTAGTTTTGACCAATGGGGGGTGGACCATCAATCATGGCCTCATATACTTCTTCCCCTTTTCGTTCCTTGAATTCTTCCTGCACTTCTTTCACCAGTTTCGGATTTTCAAATAGATCCACCATGGTCATGCCCATGGCCTTGGCGGCATAGATCATCCCCTTATGGCCAATGCTCATCCCTCCACACGCGACCACGGCCCAAGAGTGCCAGGGGGTGTCCTTGGGCGCAACGGTCACCCCTAGGTTGATATTGGGTACGTTCCAGCTTACATCGCCCACATCGGTAGAGCCTCCACCAGGGGTTTCCTGCGTGGCTCTCAGAGGGTGGATTTTGCTGTCCATTCCCACTTCGGGCTTGCCCGTGGCCTTTTGGATGGCCTTTCCAAAGGCGATTTCCTCATCCGTGTAGGTGATGGGTCCCAACAATTCCAGGTTGCCCTGCATGATTTCCCCTCCCGTTCTATTCACCAAGGTTTCATAGATACCGGATACCAAGGAAATCTTGTAATCCACATTGGCCAAGATAGCGGCTCCCTCAGCCATTTCCTTGACACGCTCATAGGTGGGCAACATTATTTTTCGTTTGGGATCCCGTACCCGCACCCATAATTTGGCATAATCGGGCACCACATTCACGACCTGCCCACCATCCTGTATATGGTAATGGATTCTGGAGGAAGGCCTGATATGCTCCCGATAGTAATTGATTCCAGCCGTGTAGAGCTCCAGGGCGTCGGAGGCACTACGACCGTTCCAGGGGTCGGCGGAGGCATGGGCCGCCTGTCCATGGAATTCCACTATAAAATCAATCAGGGAGAGGCCGCTTTGCACATCGGCCTCAATCTCGGCACCGGGGTGCCAGCTGATATTGACGTCCACCCCGTCCCATAGGCCTGCTTCCACCATCCATACCTTGGCAAAGTATTTTTCCTCGGCAGGCGTTCCCAAGAATTTTATAGTACCCTTTAACTTGCCCGATGCCATCAGTTCCTTAATGGCAATGGCCGCTCCCAAACTGGCCGCCCCGAACATATTATGTCCACAGCCATGTCCTGGGGCTCCCTTAATACGGGGGCTTTTGGAAGGTTCGGTATTTTGGGAAAGACCGGGTAGGGCATCAAATTCCCCTAAAATACTGATGACGGGCTTGCCACTTCCGTAGGTGGCGGTAAAGGCTGTGGGAATGTTGGCCACTCCTAGGGTCACCTCCAAACCATTTTTTTGGGCGTAGTCAGACAATACCTTGGAGGATTGATGCTCGTCAAATGCGGTTTCGGCCAAGGCCCAGATGGAGTCACTTACCCGTATGAGTTCCTGTTTATGCTTTTCAACGGATGCGATAATCGCCTTTTTGTTGGCACCTATTTTTTGGGCCCATCCCATGGATAGGGGTAGCAGTAATGCCCATAGGGCCGCTACGATTGATTTTGTGGTCATGGTTGGTTTTTGAATGTTAGTTGATCTAAATATACAAAAAGGGAATGGGTATTGGCATCATTTTCTTTGTGTCCGTTTTTGTAGGGTGGGGATGGATAAAGATGTGTAGGGATATCATTGTTATATGCCTATCAATCCAACGCTTTCTTATAGGTTGCCAAACACCGTTCCCGGGCAAAGCGATGATCCACCATGGGCTGGGGATAGGAAAGTTCCTGAAAATCAGGGACCCAATGGCGTACGTAATCCAGTTCCTTATCGAATTTCTTGATTTGGGTGGTGGGATTGAATATCCTAAAATAGGGAGCGGCATCCACGCCACTGCCCGCCGCCCATTGCCAATTGCCCACATTGCTTGCCATTTCATAGTCGAGCAACTTTTCGGCAAAATAAGCTTCCCCCCAGCGCCAATCGATCAAAAGGTGCTTGCATAGAAAACTGGCCGTGAGCATGCGTACCCTATTGTGCATATATCCGGTAGCGTTCAGTTCCCGCATTCCAGCATCCACCAGTGGAAATCCCGTTTCCCCTTTTTGCCAGCGTTCAAACTCCATGGCATGGTTCCGCCATGTTATCCGGTCGTATTTAGGTTTGAATGCATGGGTCGTTGTTTTGGGGAAATGCCAAAGAATTTGCATAAAGAATTCCCTCCAAATAAGTTCATGCAAAAAGGTGTCGTCAGTAGCCCCAAGGGCCATTTTTACAATTTCCCGAACGGATACGGTTCCAAAACGCAAATGGACCCCTAGGCGGGAAGTGCCATTTTCCAGGGCCGGATATTCCCTTGTGTGGTGATACTTTTCCAAAAAATCCGTACTGAGATGGGGGTCCGCTACCTCGATGGGTGATTTGGTAAAACCAATGGTATCCAATTCCAGAAAAGGGATTTTCAGGCCCTTGGCCAGATTAGCAAACATGGATTGGGAAACATAGGCGGGTATAGGGTCCGCGGCGTTAAAAACGGACTTCCATTTTTTCATATAGGGTGTAAACACCACATATGGACTGCCATCGTCCTTACAGATATCCCCTTTTTCAAAGATGACCTGGTCTTTATAGGTATTGAATATGATTCCCTTTTCATTTAAAAAACGTTGTACCCCTGCATCCCGTTTCTGGGCATAGGGTTCATAATCATGATTGGTGAAGACAGATGCGATCTTGTGGGTTTCCCATAACTGTTGGAATATCTGTTTTGGGGTACCGTGGTACACTGCAAGGGGAGCATTGAGCTTAGACAGTTGCTGATGGAGGCCTTTAAGGCGTTGATGGATAAATGAGACCCGTGCATCATCCTTAGGGAGTCCTTCCAATATGGTTGGGTCAAAAATAAAGATGGGGAGTACGGGATGGCCTGATGTCAGGGCATGATAGAGACCTGCATTGTCATGTAGGCGAAGATCTCTGCGGAACCAAAATATGGCAACCTTGGACATGCTAAATGGATTTGAGGTTTATGGAGGGATTTTGGTCCCCCACATTCCCGAAAATTTCCGATAAGCGCTCTGCCCGGTAGCTGAAAATCTGGTGTATCTTATGCTTCACAAAGAAACGATGGGCAATGGTTCCCAATGCCCCTAGTGGAAGTTTGTAGTCCACGATATCCTCCATTTCAATGCCGGCATCCAAAGGCCTGATAAAGTGTTTATGGTGCCACAGGGCATAGGGACCAAAACGTTGCTCGTCAACGAAGTACTCATTTTCCCG
>JBFOLQ010000035.1:0-5736 GCA_040830145.1 Flavobacteriaceae bacterium
CGATGAGCACATCGCCCTTTAAAACATGTTTGTGACCACATAGGATACGGTTTTGCCAGGGAATGAAAGGGAAGTGTTCGTCCAACCAATCAGATTTTTCCCGGAGGGAATTCGGAAATTGGGTAGCCGCCGTGGCCACATAAACCTCATGGGCATTTTGGAGTTCCCTGATAACCTCCTTGGCCCCATCTATGGGATTGAGGTTCCTGAAAAAACCATCGGCAAACAAATGGTCCCAAACGCTTTGTCGCCGTTCCTGGGGGACGGAGTCAATGACTTCCTTTCCCATACACGCTTCCCGCGTTAGATTTTCATGGAATTCCTTATTGTACCATTCAATATGGGCATTGTAGGCATCGGCCATCACCTCGTCCATGTCAATAAAGATGCGCATTGTATTTTAGTATGATATTTAGCTTTCATAAGGCCTCAAGAAGCCTTTTTTTACCTCGTAATGTGTTTCAATGACCATTTGGGTCGTTACGATGTGGCTACCAAGCCCGATCGTTCCAAAAGGGCATCGATATTAGGTTCTTGGCCCCGAAAACGTTTGTAAAGCGTCATAGGGTTTTCAGTACCTCCCATGGATAATATGTGTTCCTTGAATTGCTTTGCTATTTTGGGGTCAAAAATACCGTGCTGTTTGAAATGGGCGAATGCATCGGCGTCCAAGACCTCGGCCCATTTATAACTGTAGTAGCCTGATGCATACCCTCCCTGAAAAATATGGGAAAATGATGTGCTCATACAGGTTTCAGGGGTGTCGGGATACAGCTGTGTGTTCGAAAATGCCTTGGTCTCAAAAGCCTTTACATCAGTAACGGATGATGGGTCTTGGCTATGCCATGCCATATCCAAAAGGCCAAAGCTAAGTTGCCTTAAAGTGGCCATGCCTTCCTGAAAGGTGGCTGACTCCTTTATTTTTTGAACAAATGCCATGGGAATGGCCTCCCCAGTCTCATAATGGTGGGCAAACAGTTCCAAGGCTTCCCTTTCATAACACCAGTTTTCCATAATCTGACTGGGTAGTTCCACAAAATCCCAATACACCGAAGTGCCCGAAAGGCTGGGGTAGGTAGTATTGGCCAGCATACCATGTAGTCCATGTCCAAACTCATGGAACAATGTGGTGACCTCATTAAAGGTCAGGAGTGAGGGCTTGCTTTTTGTGCCTGCATCGTCGCTGCCCATCACAGGGCGGGTAAAGTTGCATACATTTGAAATATGGGGCCTACTGTTCTTTCCGTCCTTTTTATACTGGGATTTGAATGAGGTCATCCAGGCCCCACCGCGTTTGCCCGGTCGTGGATGAAAATCGGCATAAAAGAGGGAAATAAAGTTTCCATCTTGGTCATAGACCTTAAATGTCTTGACCTCTTGATGGTATTTCTCCACATCAAAAACCTCTTCAAAAACAAGCCCAAAAAGTTTTTCGGCCACTTTAAAAACCCCATTGATAACATTTTCAAGCTTAAAATAGGGTTTGAGCTTTTCATCGTCCAGATGGAATTTTTTCTGTTTTAGCTTTTCTGAATAATAGGCACTGTCCCATTTTTCCAATTGGTCAATACCGTCGACCTCCTTGGCAAAAGCCTCCAGTTCTGCAAATTCCCTTTTGGCAGCGGGTCTGGCCTTTTCCAATAGTTCGTTTAAAAACGAAAACACTTTTTCGGGTGTTTCTGCCATACGTTCTTCCAAAACAAAGTGGGCATGGCTCCCATAACCCAACAATTGGGCCCTTTGATGTCGTAAGTTGGCAATTCTCAACACATTTTTTTGGTTGTCCCGTTGGTCGTTATGGAATCCCTTGCTACCAAAGGCCAAGGAAAGTTTTTTTCGGAGTGCCCTATTCTTGGCATATTTCATAAAGGGAATGTAACTGGGGTACTGCAAGGTGATAAGCCATCCTTCCTTATTCCTTGATTTGGCCAATTGTGAAGCGGCTTCCCTGGCCCCGTCCGGGAGCCCGTCCAAATCCCTTTCGTCGGTAAGGTGCATTTCGTAGGTATTGGTCTCAGCCAACACATTTTCCCCAAAGGTGAGCTTTAGCTGTGCCAGTTCCGTATCAATTTCCCGTAGCTGTTTCTTTTTGGCTTCAGGAAGATTGGCCCCATTGCGACTGAACGCCGTATACTTCTTTTTGAGCAAAGTGCTCTCCTCAGGGGTCAAGTCCAGGGATTTTCGCTGCCTATATATAGCCTGGACTTTTTTGAAAAGACCTTCATTTAGTGCTATATCGTTTTTGAATTCGGAAAGTAAAGGGGATATCTCTTGGGCCAATTTTTGGATTTCATCATTGGTTTCGGCCGAATTCAGATTAAAGAACAGGCTGGATACCCTATCCAATTGCTGACCTGAATAGTCCAAGGCCTCTATCGTATTTTCAAAAGTGGGTGATTCGGTACTGGCAACGATGGCATCTATCTCTTTCCGTGCTTCTTCAATGGCTTTATGGAATGCCGGTTTAAAGTGCTCGTTTTTGAGCTGGGAGAAGGGAGCTTGGTCAAAAGGTAGGAGTAATGGGTTGTTCATGGATTTTGTTAATCGTTGTTCGTCAATGATTTTTAATTGGGCAATGTAGGCTTAGGGAGCTTTGGTTCCGTGTCTTTGCTTCAAAATGATTCGCCTATCATGTTACTCTGGAGTGGTTTCTCCACGCAATCACACTTTTCTAGATGCTACTTTTCAAATCTTCTGCTCCCTTGATGACCTTTGCTTTGAGCCCTTCTTTGTACACCTCAATTTTATCACGCATGCATTGGTCTGAACTACCGATGATCTGTGCCGCCAGAATCCCCGCGTTTTTGGCCCCGTTAAGGGCTACCGTGGCCACAGGGACACCTCCCGGCATTTGAAGAATGGACAATACAGAGTCCCATCCATCAATGGAGTTAGAGCTTTTTACAGGCACCCCGATAACGGGCAAGGGTGACAATGAGGCTACCATCCCCGGTAGATGGGCGGCCCCACCAGCGCCGGCAATAATGACCGAAACCCCATTTTTATGGGCATTCTTGGCAAAATCAAACAATTTTTCAGGAGTGCGGTGGGCAGAAACTATGTCTACGGCCACTTCTATATCAAAACCCTCCAAAATGGCTATGGCCTCCCGCATAACGGGCATATCGCTCATACTGCCCATAACAACGGCTACTTTGCTCATGAATTTCGAATTTTAAAATTGCAAGGCCCATATACAAAATAGGTTTGCATTATTGTGGTTTACTTATGACTTCAATATGTTCCTTTACTTCCTGGGCAATCTTTCGGGCCTTTCCCAAATTTTTGTCCACGATGGTCACATGGCCCATTTTGCGAAAGGGACGGGTCTGTTTTTTTCCATAGATGTGTGGCGTAACACCTGGCATGGCCAATACTTCATCCATTTTTCTATAAAGGACGTCCCCCGTGTATCCTTCCGCTCCGACCAAGTTGACCATTACGGAAGCCAGTTTGCTATCGGTACGGCCCAGGGGAAGTCCCAGGACACACCGTAAATGCTGCTCAAACTGATTGGTGTAACTTCCTTCTATGCTATAATGCCCGCTGTTGTGTGGGCGGGGAGCTACTTCGTTTACAAGGATTCCATCATTTTGGTCTTGGAACATTTCCACGGCCAGAAGACCTACATGCCCTAGTTCATTGGATACCATAAGTGCTGTTTCCTGGGCCCGCTGGGCTATATTTTTATCGATACGGGCGGGACAGATGACGTATTCCACTTGGTTCGCCTCAGGATGGAATTCCATCTCTACCACTGGATAGGTCTTGGTCTCCCCCTTGCTATTCCTCGCCACAATTACGGCAAGTTCATTCTTAAAGGGTACCAAGTCTTCCGCAATACATTCCTCGGGAGCCAATCCGTCAAGATCCTCAAATGTACGGACCACTTTCACGCCCTGCCCATCATAACCGAACCTGGCCGCCTTCCAAACGAAGGGAAATTGCAGCCCACCATTTTTGATGCTTTCACCAACTTCACTGAGATAGGCAAAACGGGAGAACCCAGCGGTGGGAATATCATGGTCCCTGTAGAACAGTTTTTGGGAAGCCTTATTTTGAATGGTCCTGAGCACACTGGGCTGTGGATATACGACCACTCCTTCACTTTCCAGTTTCTCCAGGGCATCCACATTTACATTCTCAATTTCAATGGTGAGCACGTCAACATCTTTTCCAAAACTGTGCACCGTTTCAAAATCCAGAAGATCACCCTGTACAAATTCATTGCAGGATATACTGCAGGGAGCCTCTGGGGAAGCATCCATCACTTTGGTATGAATGTCCCATTTACGGGTTTCATATAACAACATTTTGCCCAACTGGCCCCCGCCTAATATTCCCAGTTTAAAATGAGAAGAAAAATAGTCCATACAATGTCCCTTGGTACGATTTCCCTTGGTTTTGTGACAAAAGTACGGCATATTCCCAAAACCGTTTGGGCTACCTTCAAAACAAAAATCAAATTGGTATATTTGGCGTCCTTAAACTCCTAAAGAAGGCTTCTTGATACGGCTCCATAATACATATTTTAAACCTTTCTTAAATGAGGATGAAGTTCTATCGGCAGTCAAATCGGTGGCAGAGAAAGTAGCGGCTGATTACAAGGATAAGGTTCCCATCTTTGTAGGGGTATTGAACGGGGCCTTCATGTTCGTATCGGATTTTTTAAAATTCTATCCCCACCCATGCGAAGTTTCCTTTGTGCGATTGGGTTCGTATGAAGGGCTTACCTCCACGGGAATTGTGGAATCCCTGTTAGACCCCCCAGAAAATTTAGAGGATCGTTGTGTAATTATCTTGGAGGATATCATAGATACAGGCCGTACCGTTCAAAAACTGGTACATATGTTCTCCAACTCCAATGTAAAGGAGTTCCGGATTGCCAGCCTCTTTTATAAACCTGACAGTTATAATGCAGAATATGCGGTAGATTATTTTGGGATGGAGATTCCCAATGCGTTTATTGTGGGATATGGGCTCGATTATAACGAATTGGGCCGTAACCTGAGGGAAATATACCAACTAAATCAAACACACATGATCAATCTGGTACTTTTTGGAAAACCTGGGGCCGGGAAGGGTACCCAGGCCAATCTTTTAAAGGAAAAGTACAATTTGAAACACATTTCCACAGGGGATGTCTTCAGGTTCAACATCAAAAATGGAACAGCCTTGGGCAAATTGGCCAAGACCTATATAGACAAGGGTGATTTGGTGCCTGACGAGGTAACGATCAATATGCTTCGGGAAGAGGTCGATAAAAACCCTGATGCCAGTGGTTTTATCTTTGATGGTTTTCCACGTACCACAGCCCAGGCAGAGGCCTTGGATGCACTGATGGTCAGTAAGGAAATGGCCATCAATGCCACCATTGCCCTGGAAGCTGATGATGAAGTACTGATCCAACGTTTATTGGAGCGGGGCAAGACCAGTGGACGAAGCGATGATCAGGACGAGACCAAGATTCGAAACCGCTTTGGGGAGTACAACCAAAAGACCGCGCCGCTTAAGGAGTACTATGAAGCCCAAGGCAAGTTCCACTCCGTAAACGGAATAGGGGCCATTGATGAAATCACGGCACGTTTGGCCAAGGTGATCGAGGAACTATAGGTTAGAAATCCCCCAGCTTAAAATCGATATCCCAGATTAATGCCCAAACGGGGCACAAATTCAACGGAAATGTCTTCGTTTCCGGTGATGATATTACGACCCACCCCACCGAAGAATTCAAAG
>JBFOLQ010000036.1:0-2443 GCA_040830145.1 Flavobacteriaceae bacterium
CCCCCTCCCCCATTGTTTATCAAAACAATACGAAAGCTCGCAGGTATATGGGCATTCCAAAGGGCATTGCTATCATAGAAAAAACTCAGGTCCCCCGTAATCAAAACCGTTGGCCTTTGTGATACCACCGCGGCTCCTATGGCTGTGGAAACACTGCCATCAATACCACTGGTTCCCCTATTGCAAAACACTTGAATGGAAGAATCAATATCAAATAACTGCATGTACCTTATGGTTGAACTATTGGCCAATTGCAGTTGACTGTCCCTAGGCAACTGTTTGGAAAGGATGGAATACGCCTTAAAATCTGAAAACCCAATGCGGTCCAGATATTCACGTCTTGCGGATTTGTATCTTTCCTTATGGGACTTCCACCTATCAAAATAACTGGTTTTCCCAACTGTTGGCATTTTTTCGAGATTCCCAAAAAAATCGGACGGTGGTATTTTGATATGTTGTACTCCCGCAAAAAAGGTATCATGGGCCATATGTCCCCCAATGTGCCAGTGTTCCTTAGGCTTGTATTTCCGCAAAAAGGCCTTCACTTTTTTTGATACGACCATTCCTCCAAGGGTAATCAATATATCCGGCCCCAATTTTTCAAAAACAATCTCCCTGTCAGATTGCTTCTCCACAGGGGCCACAATACTATCTATACTTGGAAAAAAATTTGCATGGTGAAGGTTGCTGGTAGTCTCTGTCAATACCACCACAGATGGATCACCTCCCAAGAAATTAACCATTTCGGCATTCAGAAAATGTGGGGACAATACCCCTACCAGCACCAATTTCCTTGGGTGTTTTTGCCACGATTCCTCGAAGTGCCCCATATCGACTTTAATGGATGCTTCCCGTTTTAAGGGAGAAATATCCGGATTGACGACAGTATGTGGAATCTTGTTGTACAAGGGCTCCTCAAAGGGGACGTTCAAATGTATGGGAAGCTTTTCAAGCATACAGATGTCAAGGGCGCTGTTGAGCTCATTGTCATTGTATGCCTGTACGGCCTCCTGTGACGGAATGGAATCGGATACCAAATCCTTCCATTCCGCATAGGCATGGTCCGTATCCTGCATCAAGTTGGCCGAGTAGCCTATATGATTGGCGAAAATGTTTTTCTGACGGATGGTCTGTCCATCGCCAATATCTATTTTGTAGGCGGGTCGGTCCGCTGAAATGACCACCAATGGAATCCTCGAATAATAGGCTTCTGCAATGGCCGGGTAATAATTTAGGAGTGCACTGCCCGATGTACAAAGCAGCGCCACAGGTGTTTTCAACTGCTGGGCCATCCCCATGGCAAAAAAAGCCGCACAACGCTCATCAACAATACTATAGCACTCAAAATAGGAATGTTCGGTAAACGAAATGGTCAGGGGGGCGTTCCTTGAGCCCGGGGATATGACCACATTCTTAATGCCCCTGGCCATGCAATGGAGCATTACAGTTTGTGCCAACGGGATGGAAGAATATTTCACGTGAACAAATTTATGTCAATGATTTGGTTTTCTATCCTTTTTTGGTACACAGGCACCAACTTTGCCATCACTACCATGATACCGGGAAAGTACAGGTTCAACATCAAAACTACTTAATCTGGGGCAGCCCCTTGCAGCACTTTCAACATAATGCTTGATTTTGCAACGGTCTCTTCCCACTCCGCAATGGGGTCGGAATCTTTTGTAATTCCACCGCCCACATAAACGATCGCCCTGCCCGGCATTAATTTCATACAGCGTAGATTGACAAAAAGATGGGCCGAGGAATTTCCGTTCATATGGAGCTCTCCCAAAAAACCACTGTAAAATTCCCGATCATAACCTTCATTCCGTAACACAAATTCCTTTGCCTTGGTCATGGGAACCCCACATACAGCTGGTGTGGGATGCAATTTTTTAATGATTTCAGACAGCTTCTCGGGCTCATAGTTGGCCGTGACATTTGTGCGTAAGTGCAAAAGTCCGCCCGTTTTAACGGTCTCCGTAGTGGAAGTGCTTATATCCTGTACTTCCCCTCCCAAGGCTTCCAAAATATAATTGGTCACCATTTGTTGTTCGCGAAACTCCTTATCACCCCATTCGCTTTGACCTGTGTTGGTCGTTAGGGTACCGGCCAAGGCCATGGTCCTCAATTGACCATTTCCCGCCAAGAGAAAGGTCTCTGGAGTGGCACCTAGCCAAACCCCGACCGCCGGATGTGAGAACAAGTAACAAAACGCATTGGGGTACAGGCGTAAAGAGTCTTTGAACAATGCAACGGGATTCTTTGTGTTGGGAACCTCTAGACACCTTGAAAGGACTATTTTTTTGCACTTACCCGCTGCAATGGCAGCAATGGTTTTTTTAAGTATGGGCACATAGATGTTTTGCTGGGATGGGACATTGGGCTGGATGTTTTCGCTGCCCCCATTGTCATTTCCTTCATCAAAAAAAAGTTCTGAGAA
>JBFOLQ010000037.1:0-5536 GCA_040830145.1 Flavobacteriaceae bacterium
ATGGGTTTCCGTCACGGTATATTTTATGGCCCAGAACATACCAATGTAACAAGCCCAGATAAACAGGGTGTGCAGAATGAACCCCCCCTTTTTTTCCATTTTGAGGATACTGGCAACCCCATCCAAAAGCCCTGCCAAGAAAACCTTTAGCTTGAGCAAAAACCCGGACTTTGCTTTTTTTATTAGATGAAGGAAGAAGACAAGGCCCAAAATGCCTGCCACCAACAGGGCAATACTAACGGCAAGATTGACCCCATAGTTTTTGAGATATCCCATGATGATATCGGTCTGCAGTACCAAAGCAACCAAGATGATCAACAGTAGCATAAAGACATCCACAATCCGTTCAGTAACTATGGTGCCAAAACCTTTCTCAAAGGGAACTCCTTCATAGGAAGTCAGTGCGGTGGCCCTTAAAAATTCTCCTGAACGGGGAATCCCCAAATTAGCCAAATAGGCAATCATGACCATGAAAAAGTTATTACTGACCTTTGGGGAATATCCCATGGGTTTTAAAAGGTAGTTCCACCGAATGGCACGGGAGATATGACTGAGGATACCAATGCATATGGAGACACCTATCCAGAAGGGATCTGCACTTGAAATGTTTTTGATTATTTCCTTTCTATCGGCTTCTGAGGTGTGCTGATAGACATACCAAATCAAAAGACCCCCCAATATGATAGGGATAATGGTCTTCAGCGCTTTTTTAAAAGTAACGCCCAATTCAGTTCAGTAAATTTGTTTCTTCGTTGGGGAACACCAATTTGGGATTGAATTCTTTGGCCTCCCCAATATCCATGCGGGCATACGTAATCAATATGAGTACATCACCCACGGCCACCTTGCGTGCTGCGGCACCGTTCAAGGTCACTTCGCCACTGCCACGGGGACCGGGGATGGCATAGGTTTCCAGCCGCTCCCCATTATTGTTGTTCACAATCTGTACCTTTTCTCCTTGAATGATATTGGCGGCATCCATGAGGTCTTCATCAATGGTGATGCTACCAATGTAATTTAGGTCGGCACCGGTCACTTTAACCCTGTGGATTTTCGATTTTACAACTTCAATTTGCATGGGACAAAGGTAATTAATTGAGAGCGATGTTGTCTATAAGCCTTACATCATCGGCATAAACGGCAATAAAGGCCCTATATTTTATATCTTTCTTTTTTCTTTTGACCGTCACCAGGGTCTCAGCCTCAGCAATTTCAATGTACTCGAGCCTCAGGTCCTTGTGTTTTTTAAACTGGGAAGTGACCCAGTTCACCACATAGCCAGCACTTTTTGTGCCAAACTTCTTTTTGGCGGCCAAGAGTGTCTTATAGATAAAAGAGGCTTCTTTTCTCAGTCTTTTTGGCAGTCTTTCATTGCGTGAACTCAGGGCAAGTCCACCTTTTTCACGAACAATGGGGCATCCCACGATCTGGACCGGAAGGTTTCTTTGCGCTGCCATTTTTTTGATGATTTGCAATTGTTGATAGTCTTTCTCCCCAAAATAGGCATTATGGGGTTTTACCAAACGAAAAAGAGTTTCAACAATGGTCCCTACCCCATCAAAATGCCCTTCCCTGAAAGCGCCTTCCATCACGGTTTCCAAAGGGCCGAAATCATAATTTTTGGCTTGGATATTTGAGGCATAGATTTCCTCGACTGAAGGGGCAAACACCATGATTTCAGTACTGAGCCCATTTAACAAGGTCACATCGGCCTCCAGGGTCTTGGGGTATTTTTTAAGATCATCGGTATTGTTGAACTGGGTGGGATTCACAAAAATGCTGATGAATACGTAGTCGTTTTCAGCAAGAGCCCTTTTGACCAAGGCCAAATGCCCCTGGTGTAGGGCTCCCATGGTGGGGACTAGGCCTATCTGTTTTCCGGGGGGTATTCCCGAGCGTCTGTTTTCAAGCGCAGCCTTGGTTTTCAGTACTGTCATACAGCGTTCTTAAGAGTGGCAAACTTACTATAATTACAGCTATTCTGCAGAATTTTTGTACTTTTGCGGCCACGTTGGCACTGAATCCAAAAATTAACTTTATGAATGGCAAAAAGATATTGTTTGTATCTTCTGAATTAGTCCCTTATCTACCCGAGAACGAAGTTTCCTTAATGTCTTATGAAGCGCCAAGAATGGTCAACAGTAAAGGTGGCCAAATACGGATATTTATGCCCCGATACGGCAATATCAATGAGCGCAGGCATCAGTTGCACGAAGTAATCCGGCTTTCTGGGATGAACTTGGTAATCAACGATATGGACATGCCATTGATCATAAAGGTGGCATCCATCCCAAGGGAGCGCATACAGGTGTACTTCATTGACAATGAGGAATACTTTAAGCGCAAGGCCACTTTTGCGGATGAAAACGGCAAACTTTTCCCGGACAATGACCAAAGGGCCATATTCTTTGCCAAGGGTGTGGTGGAGACTGTAAAGAAATTGAATTGGTCCCCTGATATAATACATGTGCACGGATGGATGGCTTCCTTAGTGCCCCTTTACTTGAAAAAATATTATGCAGACGAACCCCTTTTTGCTGACAGCAAGATTGTGACCTCCGTGTATCAGCGGTCTTTTGAGGACAGTCTAGATCCAGGAATGGTACAAAAGATAGCTTTTGATGGTATCCCAGAAGAGGAAATCGCCCAATTATCAGTCCCCAACTATAATAATTTGTTAAAAGTGGCCGTAGATTTTTCGGATGCGGTTATTTTAGCTTCCGAAGAAATTCCAGAGGAATTGAACGAGCACATCTCCAACCTAGAAAAACCTTTATTGCCCTATGTTCCCATACAAGGGTTTGAGGAGGCCTATGCAAATTTTTATAACACAGAAGTTTTAAAATAATCCGAATGGTTTTTGTGAGAAGATTGGTTCTTGCCGTTATGGCGGCGGTGTTTATATTGGGTTTTATTCTCTCATGTGAAAAAGATCCTGTAAGTCTCGGGGATGGTGTTATTGCCGGGGAGCCCTTTGAAACGGGGAAGGCCACATATGATGTTTTTGCCTACAACAAGAATATTGAGGCGGTGAGCACCAATAAACTCCAATCGTATCAATTGTGGAATTATAATGACCCCTTTTACGGGAGAACCATGGCCAGTATAAATAGCCAATTGCTCTTACCTTCCCCCAATCCCATATTTGGCGATAATTCCCAGGCCACAGAGGATAATGCCGATGATGATGATAATGCATCCACGGTGAAAGAAGAGGAAACCGTACTGGAGGTACATCTGTACATTCCCTATTTACTGACCAGTGAGGGAGATCGGGATTCAGATTCAGATGGAGTGGATGACGAATTGGATAGTGACGCGGATGACCCCAATAGTGATACGGACGGTGATGGGTTGAGTGATGTAAGGGAGAAGGGTTTAGGGACCAATCCCCTGAGCACGGATACCGATGGGGATGGTACTCCTGATGATGAGGATACCGAAACAGACCTAAGTGACTATAGAAAGGCATTTGATTTGGATCATGTGTATGGGGCTGGCACAAAATTCAATCTTAAGGTAGCCCGTTCCACATATTTTTTAAGGGACTTGGATCCCGATGCCAACTTTGAGGAAAGCCAGGAGTATTTTTCAAGCCAAGACTTCTCGGGGTTTACGGGTGAAGTGTTGTATGATGATGAGGTTGAAATAGACAATCTGCAGGTTTTGGATCGCAATAATGACGATCCGGCCACGGAGGATACGGATGAATCGGAAACCTATACAAAATTGAATCCAGGCATCTATGTGGAGTTGGATAAAGATTTTTTTCAAACCAATATCCTGGACAAGGAAGGGAGTTCAGAACTGTTCAGCCAAATTAATTTCAATGACTTTCTCAGGGGAATCAATATTTCAATGGATGCCAGTAGTGATGTCATGATGCTTTTGGATCTTGCGAATGCCAAAATCGTCATTACCTATAAGTTTTGGGATGTTGATACCAACGGCACAAGTGATACCGACGATGATGAGAAGATTGAGAAGCACGAGGATTTTGAGATACGATTAATTACCCTGAACAGTGCCACCAATGCCATAAATGGCAATGCGGTGAATACATTGGTCAGTGATGATTACACGGATCAAGGGTTGTTGGATGCCCTTAACGATACTACGGTCCCAGCTTCCAGGTTGTATGTTAAGGGAGGGGCAGGTACGTATTCCGTACTAAGACTTTTTGATATGGACCCGACCGAGGCAGATAACATCATTGCACAAATAAAGGCCAACAATTGGATCATCAATGAAGCTAATTTGGTCTTTTATGTAGATCGTAATACGCTGGATGGGGCGGGGGTCAATTATGAGCCAGAAAGATTGTATCTCTATAACGCCGATACTAACAACCCTTTCTATAATATTAATTTTGACCCTGTGGGCAGGACGCCTTTAAAATCATTTCTTCAGTATGATGGTATCCTTCAAAAAAGTGGGGACAAAGGGGAAAAGTATAAAGTACGTATCACCAATTATTTGAATGATATCATCTTGCGCGACTCTACGAATGCTCCGTTGGGTCTTACGTTGACTTCAGATATTAGGCGCTTTGGTATTTCAAAGGCGGTTCTGCCTGGAGATACAGAAGTTGAATTGCCGTTGGCATCAACCACTGTTCCCTTGGGTACCGTGCTGTACGGAAGTGATGTTGAGAATGTCGATTTAGACAAAAAACTCCAGTTGGAAATATTTTATACCAAAGCCAATTAAAGGGCGGATTATAAATATTTTAACCGAGCATACTACTTTGGGGTGATTTTACGTTGATTACCTATCAATCGGGCCCAAACTCACTAGGGGCCTCAACTAACATAATGAACCATTAGCCCAATAATAATATGTGTGGAATAGTAGGATACATAGGTCATAGGGACGCATATCCCATTATCATCAAAGGACTTAGAAGATTGGAGTACCGCGGTTATGATAGTGCCGGGGTCGCTCTCTTTGATGGCTCTGGCATAAATTTGGCCAAGACCAAGGGGAAGGTCGATGATCTTGACAACAAGGCAAAAAGTGAAATTTCCCTAGGGGGAAAGGTGGGGATAGGCCATACACGATGGGCGACCCATGGAGTACCCAATGACATTAACTCCCACCCCCACTATTCCAATTCAGGGGATTTGGTCATTATCCACAATGGAATCATTGAAAACTATGAGTCCATCAAAAAAGAGTTGACCAAAAGGGGGTATTCCTTTGAGTCTGACACAGACACTGAAGTACTGGTCAACTTGATTGAGGAAGTAAAGAAAACCGAGGATGTTAAATTGGGCAAGGCGGTGCAGATTGCTTTGAACCAAGTGGTAGGAGCCTATGCCATTGCCGTATTTGACCGTATAAAACCCGATGAAATTGTGGTAGCCCGATTGAGAAGCCCCTTGGCCATTGGTATTGTGGAAGACGAATTCTTTATTGCATCTGATGCCGACCCATATATCGAATGTACCAACAATTCAGTATACCTTGAAGATGAGGAAATGGCCATCGTTCGTCTTGGCAAGGAAATCAAGTTGCGAAAAATTAAGAATGATGC
>JBFOLQ010000038.1:0-2084 GCA_040830145.1 Flavobacteriaceae bacterium
GGCAAGTCATTTTATTTCGGCCTTCAAAAAGAAATTTGGGGTGACGCCAAAAAAGTACTTGCAACATAAATAGTAACTTTACCAAAATATTGTACCCCTCATGTATTCCCCAATTCGTTTGCTGCTTTTGCTGTCAGTGTTTGGTTGCAGTATGGATACTGATATTTTGGATGTGCCCGAGCCATCCCAAAATCAAATTCTTGTTTTTACCAAGACAGTTGGGTTCAGGCATGAATCGATAGAAGATGGTGTGACTGCTCTCCAGAAGTTGGCGGATGAGCAGGGATATAAGCTAACGACATCGGAGAATGCACTTGATTTTACCCTTGATAATCTGAAAAATTATCAGCTGGTGATTTTTTTGAGTACCACAGGGGATGTTCTAAATGGAGACCAGCAACGAGCATTTGAAGGCTATGTTCAACAAGGAGGGGCTTATATGGGGATACATGCGGCCAGTGATACCGAACACGATTGGCCCTGGTATGGCAACTTGGTTGGAGGCTATTTTAGGAACCACCCCCAAATTCAAAATGCGACCATTCAAGTAAAAATAGCAAATCATCCGGCCACATCGCACTTGGGGAGTACTTGGGAACGACTTGATGAATGGTACAATTTTGATGATTTGAGCCAAGACACCACCATATTGCTCAATTTGGATGAAACTACGTACCAAGGGGGAACCCATGGGGAAAACCACCCTATTTCTTGGTACCATGAATTTGATGGGGGGCGTTCATTTTATACAGGTGGGGGCCATACCAAGGAGTCGTTTACAGAGCCAGATTTTATCGATCACCTACAGGGTGGGATTGAATGGTGCTTGGAAAAGTAACTTTTATAATGGCCTTATAATGCATACGCCAATATTTCCCTTAATGTCCTTTAGATAATCGACCAAGGGTTTTTGGCTTATCTCCACTTGCATGGACTTGGTAGAGGCGTGTAAAAGATGTATCCTGCCATCGGCTTCACGGGTGGCAATACCGGTATGCGTCACATCCAATCCTTTTATGGAAGTGGCCAGGGCAATAATATCCCCAGGTTGAATCAAGTGTTCCATTTCCTCTATTTGATCCTGGGGCAAAACACAGAGAGGCTGCTTGGAAAGTGTTGCCTCCACTTCCTTAATAGTGCTCCAATTAGTATCATCATCCGCCAAATGGGGATATAATTCCCTATGGGTCCCCATAAAGCTGATGGGTTTGGGATGGATTTTCCCATCAAGTTGCACCGTTATATCCTGTACTAGGCCCTTTTCTTCATTGTCTCGAATCCAATCTGTAAAATAATGTAAACGGGAGGGGTAACCATTTAGTTGACCGTCCCTATACCGTAAGGTTTCCAAAGTGCCAACAAAGTCCTCAAAACTTGGAGTATCATTTTTTAGGGTCAATCCCAAGGCGAGCACATTTTCCACAAATGTGGTACAATCAAGCCCTAGTAAATTGACGACCAAGGTTTCAGTGTCTCCCACTTCCAATGTCTTGGCCACATAGGGCGTGCCCAGAAATGTTTTTCCTATGGCCACCAGGGTATTGCCAAAATCATCTTCCAAAAGACCATTGACTTCAAGTATTTTGTTTTCGTATGCCTGCTTATTTGCGGGAGAACAAGTAATCTGCGCTGAAAGGGAAGCGGTTACGATACAAAGAAGAAGGAAGTGACAATACCTCATTTTCCATTTTTCACAAAGGTATCAATAATAAGAAAGGAAGGATTGGCCTTGTTTATTGCACCATAGGTAAAACAATCCTTGTGACCAATACTTTATTCACTGCAAACCTTATTTTTGCAGGGCTAAATAGCTTATATGAAATGACCATGGATTTTTTTGACTGTACGTATTGAACACAGTTAAAAATTTTATGGGAACCTGCCGATGGGCAGGAATGAAGTGGTTCTATCTGTGATGGATTTTGGAGTATCTTCATGTGTGGTCAATTGCAAAATTTAACTAGATGAAAGGCGTATTGCTTGTAAACTTGGGATCTCCTGACAGCCCCAGTGCCAAAGATGTAAAACCTTACTTGGATGAATTCCTAATGGATGAACGGGTAATAGATCTTCCCAAATGGAGA
>JBFOLQ010000039.1:0-7068 GCA_040830145.1 Flavobacteriaceae bacterium
AACTCCAAACGAAATACGGCCTATGCGCATTTACACCTGGCCAACCTGTACCAGAAAATGGAAAGATATGGGGAGAGCATCGCGCATGCCCAAAAAGGATTGGATTTGGTCAGGTTTGAAGAATCAAGGGCCATACAGTTTTTGCGTACCGTGCTCAAGCTCCAAATAATGCAAACAATGATTGCCCAAGGGGAGTATGATTTTGAAGGGCTCTTACAGGAGGCCAGGGTATTGGCTACGGACAATTCCTTTTTGTTTGAACAGGCAAAATGCGATTATTTTGAGGGCCTCTTGATGGAGCGTAAAGGTGAAATTGATAGGGCAATCGACCTGTATTCCGATTCCTTCAGGTTTTTCAATGCCGTTGGATCCACAGATACCATGGCCTCCATTTCAGGTCTTATCATTAACCAACTGAGTAAAAAAGGGGCCATTACCAAAGAGGTCCATGATTTATTGAAGACGTTATTGGACAATTTGGACCGTTCGGTGGCGGAGAACCGGGCACGCTACCTTTTTTCGTCCTACTACTATATGTCCATAGTGGAAAAGGCCCGGTCAGAGATGTTGGATGTACAGCACCAATCGACCAACGAACAATTGAGGAACAAAAGGGCAAATAACCGGTATTTGACATTGGGTCTCATTGCATTGGCGTTCATCAGCGTTTATTTGTTCCATCTGTACCGGGAGAAGAACATCCGGGAGCGCAAATTACGGGAGGCCAATGTACAGCTTGAAAAACAAAAGGGGGAGATAGACCATTTGTTGCAGTTGAACAACCGCACCCTTTATTCCAAACAGCTTAAGATATCCACCATACAGGACGGCATAACCAAGGTGGCACACGAGCTATCGGGTTTGTTGGAGTCGAATGACCCTATACGGTCGAACCACTTGTTGGGTGTGGAGAAGAAATTGTTGGGAATGGCCTCCAACGAGGGCACTTGGGAGGGGTTCAAACACCAATTTGAGGAGATACACCCCCATTTTTTCAAAAACCTGAGCGAGCAGCATCCGAACCTAAGTGTCAATGACCTAAAACACTGTTCTTATGTTTTATCAAATCTAAAGAACAAGGAAGTGGCCGGTTTGATCAATGTGTCGCCCCGTAGTGTGGAGACCACCCGGTACCGACTTAAAAAGAAATTGGGACTCTCCCAGGATGAGACCTTATACCATTACCTTCAACATATATAGCGAACTACCGTACACGTCATACTTCGGGTTGCCCCAATAGCGCAATGATTTGATCGGCGAGCTCAAGCCCAATACGCTCTTGGGCCTCTTTTGTGGAAGCCCCGATATGTGGGGTCAAGGAAATTTTGGGGTGCATCAATATTTTGATCTCGGGCCTGGGTTCCGATTCAAATACATCGAGTCCAGCAAAGGATACTTTCCCTGAATCCAGCGCGGCGACCAAGGCCACTTCATCCAATACGCCACCCCTTGCCAGGTTAATGATGCCCACCCCATCCTTCATCAGGTCAAAATCGTCCTTGCCCAATACGTACTTGTTCTGGGCGGGGGTATGCAGGGTGATAAAATCAGAGGATTGCAACAGTTCGTGTTTGGAGCTCGATTCCAATAGGAAGGATATCTTCTGTGAATTGTAAAAATCCACCTCTAGGGGAATGCTGTCCAGAAAAGGATCATGGAAGGCTACCTTCATTCCCATTCCGAGGGCAATTTTGGCAGTGGCCCTACCGATACGGCCAAACCCTATAATGCCCAATGTCTTGCCTCTAAGTTCTATGCCTGCAGCATACGATTTTTTGAGTTGCTTGAATTTGGTATCACCATCCAAGGGCATATCCCTATTCGCATTGTGCAAGAACCTGACCCCGCCCAAAAGGTGTGCAAATACCAGTTCGGCCACTGATTGGGAAGAGGCAGCAGGGGTATTGATGACATGGATTCCCTTTTCTTTGGCAAGGGCTACATCTATATTGTCCATGCCCACTCCACCGCGGCCAATGAGCCGAAGGCCTGGGCAAGCGTCAATGACATCCTTTTTCACCTGGGTAGCACTGCGAACCAGCAATGCCACTATACCTTTTTCGTTGATGAAATGCACCAATTGTTCTTGCGCCACCTTTGTGGTGACGACCTCAAAACCACCTTCAGTAAGGGCATCGACCCCTGATTGTGATATACCGTCATTGGCAAGTACCTTCATATGGGTTGTTTTGTTCGTTTGGGTTATGGATATGGTCGCTCAAAATTTGAGCTCGATATTTGCGATTGAACTTGACTCTATTAACCCCTTCTTTCCATTTCACTCATGACATCCACCAAGATGCCCACACTTTCCAGGGACATGGCATTGTACATGGAAGCCCGGTAACCACCAACTGACCGGTGGCCGTTGAGGCCATGGACTCCTGCTTCCTTTAATAGGTCCTCAAAAGTTTCTTTAAGGTTTTCATCCACCAGATTGAAGGTGGCATTCATGGTTGAACGATCATCCATGTCTGCAAAACCTTCAAAGACAGGATTTAGGTCAATTTCGGAATAGAGCAATTGCGCTTTCTTTTCATTGATTTCCTCTTGAACGGCAATGCCCCCCCTATCTTTTAGCCACTGCAGGGTGAGCATGGAAACATAGACCGAAAACACGGGAGGTGTATTGAACATACTATCCTTGGAAATATGTACCCGGTAATCCAACATGGAAGGGATGGTCCGCTCCACTTTTCCTAAAACATCCTCTTTTATTACCACCAATGTGGTTCCTGCAGGTCCCATATTCTTCTGTGCCCCGGCATAGATAAGATCAAATTGGGAAAAGTCCATTTGGCGTGAAAATATATCACTGCTCATGTCCACCACCAAAGGGGCATCCGTTTTGGGGAATTTCTTGATTTGGGTACCAAAAATAGTGTTGTTGCTCGTCAGGTGGAGATAGTCCAATCCCTTGGATATGGTATACCCCTTTGGAATGTACCTAAAGTTTTCATCCTCGGAGGAGCCAACTTCCACCACTTCCCCAAACATACGGGCTTCCTTAATGGATTTTTTGCTCCAAGTACCTGTATTGAGGTATCCAGCCTTTTTTTCCAATAGATTATAGGCCACTGTCAAAAATTGGGTGCTGGCGCCACCCTGTAAAAAGAGGGCCTGATATCCCATGCCTTCCAATCCTAAAAGTTCCAGGACCATACTCCGGGCCGTTTCCATAACCTCGGTGAATTCCTTACTGCGGTGGGAAATTTCCAAAATGGATAAGCCCATTCCATTAAAGTCCAAAACAGCTTGGGATGCTTTTTGGAATACCTCTTGGGGAAGAATACAGGGGCCGGCACTAAAATTATGTTTCATGTGTGTATTGTATTGTTTCTGGTAGGTTCCCGCAACAGGCACGGGGTCATACAGAACGGGTTATATCCATTAGCTACGTTCCAGGTTCTCCATGCCCAAAAATTTGGAGGGTAAAGGTCGAAAAATTAACCGATTCCTCACAACATTAGGGGAGGGAATTCCGCTGTGTTTTTAACAGGAAGTCAACAGTGTCCGCCCCATCGGCGTATACGTTTAGGGCAGGGGACTGCGTATGGCCAAATTCCACCTCCTTCCCAGAGAATCCATTGGCAACGATACATTGAATCTTGTCCCTATCCCTTTCCAGCGTTTTGCGAAGGGAGGCTATGGAACTGTATTTTGAATAAAAGACCGTAGCGATAGGGGATGCATATCCCTCATCTTCCTTCAACATCAAAAAACCATTTTCCAGAATGTTAAATTCACTCATGAGGTACACCGCCTTGTTATAATCGTAGTTGTTGGCGTATTTAGCGTGTTCCATCATGCTGGCAAACGGAAAGATGGCCTTGAAGAAAGGGTCAAAATCATATTTTTCTGGAACAAAGAGTTTGGAAACACTTCTACATCCAAGACCATAGTACCTAAAGATGTCTTCCCCCAGGGCCCTTAGTTCCCCTTGGGTCTCATGACCGGTAAGTACTGCAACCGAGTTTCTGTTCCTCCTGATAATGTGTGGCCATTGCCCAAAATAATAGTCGAAATAACGGGCCGTATTATTACTTCCAGTGGCAATGACGGCATCAAACCCTTCCAATTTTTGGTCGGTTATCTGTATGCGTTCCTTGAAGAGAGGGTATATCTCCCCTAAAAATTTTACGATTACGGGTAGGAGTGCCGCATCATTTGATGATTGTCTAATGAGCACGGCATTTCCGGTGATGAGTACAGAGAGGAAATCGTGAAACCCCACCAAGGGGATGTTGCCCGCCAAGACCAACCCTATGGTCATATCCCCTTTTTGGGGAAGGGAGTAGGGAAGGAGCCAGTTATTCAATTGCGCTTCCGTCAACAGCTGTCCCCAATGGGATAAGGCGTAGGTTACTTGTTCCTTGGTAAACCATCCGTTCCGATGCTCGGCTTGGGTCACTACACGGTCCAAGGCATTGATCCATTGGGGCTGGGGGTACTCCCCATTCGCGGTATAGGCCCTGAAAAGACGGCCTAATTCGGCAAATGCCCGTATTCTTTGTTGAAGGTTGTCCATAATACTTGTAGGTGATTGCCTAAGCGTTTACCTTTGTACAAAAATAAGAAGGCGGTTGTTCTTGACCGAACGAAAAGGAAGATTATGGCAATCATTATTACGGACGAGTGCATTAACTGTGGAGCTTGTGAGCCTGAATGCCCCAATACGGCAATTTATGAAGGTGCTGAGGAATGGCGTTATTCTGATGGAACCTCATTATCCGGAAATGTGGTATTGACCACCGGCGAGGAGGTCAATGCCGATGAGGTACAGGAACCCGTGAGCGATGAAATTTATTATATAGTCCCTGACAAGTGTACAGAGTGCAAGGGATTTCATGAGGAACCCCAATGTGCAGCCGTATGCCCTGTGGATTGTTGTGTGCCCGATGAGGACCATGTAGAATCAGAGGAGACGCTTTTGGGGAAACAGCGTTTTATGCATCCGGATGATTAGATGGATGGTGGATGGGCGTGGACCTTTTTTGGGACATTGGATATTAGACTTCTTCCTTGGAAAAAAATGAGAAACCCTATACGGGAATTTGGCAAAAGATAGGTTGTTTTTTATCGGCTGTGGCCCTATTGGGCGTCTTGGGGCTGATAGCTTATATTTTCTTTTTGATTTTTACCAGTTAGGGTAGTTGGTGCGCTGAGCACAGGAAATTTCGTTACTTCTTTTGATTTAAGGGATAGGGATACAGGAATTGACCTTGGATGGGGTCAATGGTCATGGGGTCTGCATCATTTTTGCCGTAATTTCGCGTACTATCTTGGCGCATACCATGGCGGTCATTCCATTGATGTCCCTGGTGGGGTTGTATTCAACGATATCTGCTGCAACCAAGGGTACATTTATGTCCTGGATCAACTGTATGAGTTGCCGTACCGTTAATCCCCCAGGTTCATAGTGCGATACCCCTGGTGCAAAGGCAGGATCAAGGGCATCCAAATCCACCGAAAGGTATAGGGGCCTTTCAAAAACGGGCATGGTGAAATCGTCTATGTCCCGCATACCTATAATTTCCACCTCATATTTTTGGGCGTTTTCGCGTTGTTCAGCGGTCAGTGTCCGTATCCCAATCTGTACCAGACGCTGGGCCAACCCGTCTTTCATGATATTGTGAAATGGGCAGGCATGGGAATAGGGATCTCCTTCAAAATGGGAATATAGGTCACCATGTGCATCAATGTGCAGTATGTCAATAGTACCATATACGGCTTGGATGGCCTTAACAATGGGATACGTGATGGAATGGTCTCCCCCCAAGGACAGCAAAGGGGTTCCCTTTATCAGATTGGACCGTGTTATGTTCTCGATGTCAAAATATTCCTGGATTTCAAAATCCCCCTTGTCCTCAAATACCTCTGGTGTTATGTTGTATCCGTTTTCAGCATAGTAATTGGCAGAAGGGCTATGATAGGTTTCCCGAATTAGGGGAGGTGCCAATGCAGGTCCCGCCAAATAAGACGATTTTTTGTCATAGGGTACGCCTTGAAGAATGATCTTGTCCATTATGGGAATATACTTAAAATGTACGGTGAAATGGCCACATACCTAATAAAAGAGGGTGCCAATTTAAGGCACCCTCTCCCTTGCTTCTTCTATTTCCTTAGAATGAAAAGCCCAATCTACTGAAGATATACCTTCCATCCGATCCCATTTGTACGGAATCAGACAAACCACCCTGGTCTGTCCAACCATCAAATTGGGGTGTCGGATACACATTGAAAAGATTATTGGCCCCCAATGTCAATCTAAGCTTGGGCATGAGGTCATAACTTAAACTTAGGTCCACGGTAGTGGCCGTCTCATAGACATCCGTGGCCACATCATAGAGAGCGGCAGCTTCAGCGGCATTGGTGGCTGGGGAATCCACCCATTGAAAATCCTGAAGGATTACCTCGCTGAATTGCGTGAGTGCTATCAATCCTGTGAACTTATTTTGGGTATACCCCAAGTTCAGACCAATTTTATAGTCAGGGGCCGCTGCCTCAAGGTAGGCTTGGGAAAAGGGTCCGAAGAAAGTGTACTCGTTTAAGTTGCCATTCTTGATTTCCTTAATTTTTAAATTGTTGAAATTACCAACGAGGCCTACATTGAATTTACCACTGTCCGATATACGGGTTTCATACCCCAAAACAATATCTACTCCATTGGTTCGGGTATCCACACCATTCGCAAAAAACTGTGCCGCGTCTACTTTTAACGGACCGAGAATGGCTTGATCTGTAAAGTTGTCCGTGAGGATAATACGATCTTTGACAGAGATGGAATAGGCATCCACGGTTGCAGTGAAGCCACTATATTTAAATGTAAAACCGATACTGGTATTAATGGCCTCTTCCTGTTTTAGCTGACCAATACCAAATGCCCTGGTCACGGTACTGTTGTTCGCCGATAATAAGGAGGGAACAGATTCCCCTGCCACAATATTGTTAAAAATCAAGTTATAGTACAGTTGTGCAAGGGAGGGCGCCCTAAAGCCGGAGGATACAGAGCCCCTAAGGGTAAAATTATCACTCAATTTATACCTACTGGCCAGCTTAAAGTTGAAG
>JBFOLQ010000040.1:0-3249 GCA_040830145.1 Flavobacteriaceae bacterium
CCTGCCGAATTGGATGATGACCTGACGGTACATGGCTTTGAGGTCATCGTAGTTCTCACCTTCTTCGGTGGTCCAATCCATAAGTTTTGGCATGATGCGCTTTAGGTTGGCAATGCCATATAGGCTGGCGGTTATGGCGTTATCGCCCAAATCCTCCGTTTGTGAACTGGGATCTACGACATCACCCACTTGCTGATGTCCAAAACGGTACATGGGGTCATTGGCATGTGCCGTTATCCACTGGTTTAAAATAGGTTTTTCCTCCTCTGCCGTTGTTTCCGGGATGGGCTTATATCCCCACTTGATGGCATGCTTGTCATAGACACCAATATTGGGCATCAAGGCCACGTCCGCATCACCTGGCTGGGCCACGTAGTTGAAGCGGGCATAGTCCATGATGGATGGGGCGGTGCCATATTTTCGAGTAAAGCTTGCAGAGCGAAGGGAATCAACGGGATAGGCCACACTACTGCCCATATTGTGGGGCAAACCAAGGGTGTGACCCACCTCATGGGCCGATACAAAACGAATAAGCCTTCCCATGATGTCGTCCTTAAACTCCATGCGTTGGGCATCCGGATTTATGGCAGCTGTTTGTACAAAGAACCAATTTTGCAACAAGGTCATGACATTGTGGTACCAATTGATATCGGATTCCAGTATCTCTCCACTACGGGGGTCACTTACATGGGGTCCATTGGCATTCGGAATAGGGGAGGCAAGGTACCTGACCACGGAGTATCGAACATCCTCTGGTGACCATTCCGGGTCTTCTTCCTTGGATGGGGGATTCTTGGCCACAATGGCATTTTTAAAACCGGCGGCCTCAAAGGCTACTTGCCAATCCTCAATACCCTGTTTTATGTACGGCCTCCATTTTTTTGGGGTGGCCCTATCAATATAGTAGACAATGGGTTTTTTGGGTTCTACCAATTCCCCGGATTTGAATTTCTCCATATCCCCATCCTTAATCTCCAATCGCCAGCGATCCAAATACCGGATCATCTTGCTTTTTTGTGCCTCAGAGCCATAATCCACCTGTCCGCGGGCAAACCAACCGACCCGCTCATCAAAATACCGGCGTTTCATAGGCTCCCTGGGCAATAGGATCATGGAATTGTTGATTTCCACTGAAATGGAACCCAGGCTTTGATTACTGGGGGCTTCCTTGGCGTTATAGGTCTTGACATGTCTGGCCTCAATGTTCAGGGGATAACTTTTTAAGGTCTCTATAAAGCTTCTGTCCCCATCAAGGTTACTGATTTTGTAGCGTTCCCTATAAAAACGGGGCATTCCCAGGGCCTTGACATCTTTGGTGAAAAGCGGATCAATTTCGATGACCACACTGGGGTATAGGGAATCCTTTTTGTTCAATGCCTTGATGTCAAAGGAGTACAGCACCGGTTCAAAATTTGAGTTGACCACGGCTTCATGAATGGGAAGGGAGTCTGCTGCATAGTTGGTATGGGAGACCACGCGTAACAATACCTTGGAGGGTTTTTTTTCCCATCGCAATACTTGGGTGTTGATTTTTCCACCGCCAAAACCAATGCCCGTGGCCGTTTTTGAAATACGGCTTACCATTAACATTTCCCTATTGAACAGGGAATCCGGAATTTCATAATAATGCTTATCATCCACCTTGTGGACGGTAAAGAGGCCTGCATCACTCTTTGCGTCTTTGGTGATGACCTTATTATAAGGTTTTATTTTCCCCTTTTTCTTTTGGGTGGAATCAGCTTGCTTTTCAGTTTTTCCTTTTTTTCGTTTGAAAACCTGTGCTTCGGCGGTCTGCAGGAGACATACTGACAATAAAATGAACAATAGGGATTTGGGAATACTTCTTTTTCTTGTTCCTTGCATGGACGTATATTATGTGAAGGCCACAATTTAATTCAAATTATACAGTCTGAAAACCCATGGGTATGTTAAAAATTGATTATAGTGATGGGGCAGGGTATCTTCCCATGGCCTATTGGGCCAAAGGCATGTTTAACAACATGGCCCATGATATATTTGAAGGTTTGGGGCCCGGACCCAGGAAGGGCATGATAGGAAGATGTATGACTGGGTCAAATCCCGTGACGTTTGGGTATAAAAAAAGGTGCAGGGGGGAAACTGCACCTAGGTTTGGGTAAAATAGTTAAGTTCTGTGGGTTATTATTTTAAGGTTAAGGCCTCTTTATCTGAATTTTTTTCCAATTCGGCCTTAGCAACAATATTTTCTTTCTCTTCGGCACTATCCTTTACTTCAACTGTATAATAAATCAATTAAGCAATGACAAAACAAGTAAAGTATATAAGGCTTTTTATCTTCTGTTCCATGGTTTTGATTTTATAGTTGATGTTTTGGTGTCGTTTTGATTTTGAATCGCAAGGCTAAGATATATAGACAGGCGTTCGATTTTTGGCCATTGTTGTCAAATGCACTTTTCTGTAGGTGAAATGGGGTTAAGTTGAGGTTAACCATTTCCGGTCATCGATACTATGGGCATTTCGTCGGATGGGACGGTTTTTTTGTGTTGTGAACGTGTTGTGAAATTGTGGTGTAATGTGGTGTGCGACGGATGGAATTTTCATAAAAAAACCAAATTTTAGTGCAAAACCTGTAACAAAGCTGAAATCGCCTCGTCTATAGGGTAAGAAGTTTTCATTTTTCATTAAGCGAATTAGTCAAGAATAAGGTCGTGTTTATGCAACACGGCTTTATTTTTTTGAAAACATCGATGAACTACCTACCGTTCGTCGATGTTTTTGTGTTATACAACATAAAACCCTGTCTTCACAACAAAAACTATCAACTTTCAGTTCTACTGAGGATATTTATCTCCTAAACCAAATCTTTTTCATTATGGTACTCAAAAAATATAGCTTACTTCTTTTATTCTCAGTAGTAATGGCCCATACGTCCTCGGCCCAGTCTTATCAGGAATACGTGGCACTATTTGAACTTCATTACCAGACCAACGGACACGATTGGAACAAAAAATGGAATTTTGATATACCTGTATATATGTGGGAAGGTGTTACTGTCGAGAATGGCCATGTGGTGGCCTTAGATCTTTCAGATAATAATTTGGAGGGTAAAATTCCGTTGACATTTGCCTATCTCAAACATTTAAAGCATTTGAACTTATCGGGGAACAAACTGAAGGGAAAATTATCCCGGGGTTTTGGAAAATTGGTAAAGCTGGAGAGTCTAAATTTGGCGGACAATAATTTGACGGGGAAATTACCCAAACGGCTTGC
>JBFOLQ010000041.1:0-3903 GCA_040830145.1 Flavobacteriaceae bacterium
AGTACAATGTTCCCACTCTGTATATATGTTTCCACATTGACAAAGCCCCATTGGGTCAAATGGGACCTCAACTCCGCCATTTTTATCTTTTTTTGACCACTGACATTGATGCCCCGTAACAAAACAATATAGGTATGTTTCACACGAATAAGTTTATATTAAATTATTTATTTTCAATATGTTATGAAATTGAAATCTAAATCAAGTAAGACATAGGACCGCTTGCTTCGACAGGCTCAGCACAGGTCGCTATAAGACTTGCACATGTCCATCTTCTATGCTCTCTTTTCCATTCTCTTGGTTCTTGTCTCTTGCCTCTCCACATTCACCCCCTTTTGGAACGGATTCCGCTTTGAAAATTTTGCGCCGTAATGGAGGTTTCATTTCATCATCCATGCCTTTCGGGGTACGCGGAAAACAATCCCCTATGTGCTCCCCGCAATGGCCTTTGCTGCCAGATAGCCCGTTGTCCAGGCATTTTGAAAGTTGAACCCTCCCGTGATGGCGTCCACATTAATGACTTCCCCTGCAAAATACACATTGTCCATTAGTTTGCTTTCCATGGTTCTCAAATCCACCTCCTTTAAATCTACTCCCCCTGCGGTAACAAACTCTTCCTTGAACAAGCTTTTCCCGTTTATAAAAAAAAGTCCGTCCACCAGTTGTTCGGCCAAGGCTTCCAATTCTACCTTGGTGGCATCGGCCCAACGTGTGGTAGGGCCAATTCCTGCGGCAAGTACCAAATGGCCCCATAATCGTTTGGGAATATCAAACGCCGAGGTGCGCTTTATGGTCTTTTTGGCCTCCACTTCCTTTACTTGCATCATGTAGGGAACCACACCTCCTTTATGGAAATCGGGAAGCCAATTGACCTTCATGGGAAAATGGTAGTTGAGTTCATTCAACAGCTGCGCGCCCCAAGCGGACAACTTCAAAACGGCCGGACCACTAAAACCCCAATGGGTCACCAGTACGGGACCTTCTGATACCATGAGAGGCTCTTTCTTTACAGAACTCTTCAATTGTAATTTCACACCGGCGCGGTACTTGTTCTTTTGATGAACTTCTATACGGGCCCTGGTACTTACTCCTGGAACCCCCTTAATTCGTGGGTCCGTACAGTTAAAGGTGAACAAGGATGGAACGGGAGATACTATGGCATGCCCTTTTTCCTTTAACAATTGCCACATTTTTGGGCTACTTCCTGTAGCAATCAACAGCTTTTGGCACTCATACACCTTGCGTTGGGTGGTCACTTTCCAACCTGTGCGCCCTCCCCTGTCCACACCACGTACGGCACTGTGTCTAAAGACTTTTATATGCAATTGTTCTGCCCGTTCCACAAAAAAATCGATGATGGTCTGGGAAGAATCCGAAACGGGGAACATTCTACCATCGCCCTCTGTCTTCAGGGGGATGCCATGACGTTCAAAAAAAGCAACGGTATCAGCCGGACCAAAATGGTGGAAAGGACCCAATAGTTCCTTTTCACCACGTGGGTAGTTCTTCACAAGTTCCCGAGGGTCAAACTCGGCATGGGTCACATTACACCGCCCTCCTCCAGACACTTTTACCTTGGCCAAGACTTCATGGCTCTTCTCCAAGATGGCCACCTTCAATTTCGGTTGGGCCTCCACCATATGCAAGGCCGCAAAAAAACCAGCAGCCCCGCCCCCAATAACAATTACATCAAACATCACTGGGCACGTTCGGGGAAATTGGTAAAAATACCATCGACCCCAAAGCGTTTCATTTCAGTAATATCATTCGGCTCATTGACTGTCCAAGTAAACACTTTAAACCCTTTTTCGTGAATTGCGTTTACCACTTCTTGATCCAAATCCCCAAAGTTGGGGTTAATGGCCACGGCATTCAATTCCTCGGCAACGGGGATGGCCCCCAATGGATCTTCCTCAGTCAAAACGGCTATGGCCACATTTGGATTGATCCTTCTCATTTCCCTCAACTCATCCCAGTTAAAACTTGAAATGATAACATTGTCCCAAGACCATCCTCGCTTCTGAACATAATAATCCACGATATGATTCACCGGGTCAGCCGTGTTGCCCCCTTTTAACTCAATGTTCAATGCCACCTGATTGTCCACGAGTTTCAGCACATCCTGTAACATGGGGATCTTATGCCCCCCATCCAAGGTCAACTGTTTAACTTGGGTAAAATAATACTCTTCTATCTTACCTCCCCCATTGGTCAGTTCATCAACCCGTTCATCATGAAAGACCATAATTTCCCCACTTCTAATCTTGAAGACATCTATCTCAATCATATCAACCCCCAAATCCAAGGCCTTTTGAACGGAGGCAAGGGTATTTTCCGTTTCATGGCCCATGGCTCCCCTATGGCCAATGACAAGCGGTTTTTTGTTTGCCATTTCACAACTTACCAATACAATCATGATTAAAAATATCCCAATTCTGACTTTATTCATTTTTTGAATTTTTTACACCACTAAAATACAATGAACCTATTAATGAACTCGTCTTGAGTTCCCAAAATTCGCTGCAAATCCATCTTATGTACCCATTTTTTGTCTTTTTTTCATTCCGTAGCCCTACTTCGGCTGCGCTCAGCACAGGTGCTATGCAACTTAAAAAAAGCCTTCATCTGGGCACAAAATTTTGAATTTTCGCTTGAATCTGACAACTCAAAACGAGTTCAATATCAAAAAGAGATGGAACAAGTATGGATTACTTTCCATGTGCGATACAATAGCTTAGTGAAAATCAGTTATTTTCAATATAAATGTTATTTTTTTGAAAAATTCATTAAAATTATTTAATATCTTTATGAAATTATTTACCAACTAATTCAACCATTATGTTTTCAAAATCAAATTTACTGGCCACTTTGGCCGGAGCCATCACGATGTTCTTTCTGGGATATCTGATTTGGGGTGTTCTGACCGCTTCCCTTTTTGAGGAACATACCCTGATTGACTTTATGAAAGACCCACCTGATTTTCTATTCATCATTCTGGGTAATTTATTTGGAGCCTTTGCCATGAGCACATTGTACGGTAAATGGGCCCGTGGAATTCACAGTGCCAAGGAAGGTGCCGAATTTGGTGCTTTGTTCGGTGTGTTCGTAGGACTGGGCGCATGGTTTGTCCAATATGCCACTGCCAACTTGATGGATTTAAATGGCTATCTAATCAATGTGCCATTGGAAATCATCTATTACGTCGTGGTCGGTGTTGTCATAGCCTTGGTATATAAAGCCACTAGACCTAAGGAATAAGGGCGTACCCATTTGTTCCATATTGCCCCTATTACACCCTGGGAAGGCGGGAGGATGCAATCTTCTTTCAGAGAGGTGGATTGCTTCGTATGCCCCACGGGTTACCGCGTATCCAATCACGGTAATCTTCCCAGGGATTTTATTTTCGTATCCCATAGATGTGGGATTCAAGGGGTTTTAATAAAACCTTTACCCTCCCTTCACCTTCGGTGACATTCAATAGGGGCGAATGCTTACCGTATAATTGTTCTTCGAGTGGGTATTTCCCTTCGTTAAGCCCCCATTCCCTTATAAGCTCTGGAGGAAGTTTAAAATCAATATCAAATGACTTTTCCGCATCAAAATTTGATATAATGATGAGTCTTTCTTTTTCGCTCCATCTGACAAATGAAAAAATGCGGTGGTCATATGAATCCGTGTATTGCTTATTGTAATAATGGGTTTCCCTATACTTCCCCATGAGTGCCCCACTTGTAATGGTAAAATTCAACAAGCGTTTATAAAAGTCCCGTAGCTCCCTTTCTTCCGGAGTGCTTAGCCCCCCATTGAACGCTCCATTGTTCATCCATCTTTGGTGGGCCGGTACACCGATATAATCAAAAATGGACGTACGGGAAGGGGTTCCATATCCGGCATTCTCAGACC
>JBFOLQ010000042.1:0-2473 GCA_040830145.1 Flavobacteriaceae bacterium
TCTGGGATACGCGCTCAATTTCCTTCTCACGCCCCACCACGGGATCCAATTTACCTTCTTCGGCCAAATGGGTCAGATCGCGACCAAAATTATCGAGTACGGGCGTTTTTGATTTTTTATTCCCCTTGCTGGCTGAGGAACCACTATATCCTCCCTCTTTGCCAGCCGGTTCATCGGGTTCACTGGAATAGGATTCTGCGGACGGACTGTCCATTACTTCATCATCGGTGGCAATCATATATTTGAATTGTTCCTTCACCCCATCGTAGTCTACCTTCATCTTGTGTAACAATTTGGTAGTGGGGTCGTTTTCGTTCCGCAAAATGCACAGCAGTAAATGGGCCGTGTTAATGGAAGAGCTTTGAAACAGTTTGGCCTCCAAAAATGTAGTCTTTAGGGCCCTTTCTGCCTGCCGGGTAAGGTGCAGGTTTTTTTTGTCTTTTTTAATGCCCTCGGGATTGGGGTTCGAGGGACTCAGAATCTCAACCTTTCTGCGAAGATGGTCCAAATCTACCTCAAGGGCATCCAAAATACTGATAGCCTTTCCGTTACCATCACGCAAAAGGCCCAGCATCAGGTGCTCCGTACCAATGAAGTCATGCCCCAACCTCAATGCTTCCTCCTTGCTGTACGCTATCACATCCTTAACCCTAGGGGAGAAATTATCGTCCATAAATCTTTGCTTAATCTGATATAAAATTACTAAATCTTGACCAATGTTAGTCAAATACTATGCCCAATATTCGACAAAGTCTGGGTTTACGCCGAAAAAAATGGCCGCCACCAAATTTTCGCCGATGAAATTATCAACTAAATCCAACTGTGGTGATGTTGATAAATTATGGAATAAAAATTATGCCAATGCCCATTGTACCTTTGATAATACGTATATTGGCATGCTTTTTTACATAACGAAATAAATTGCGTTTTACTATATGGCTGAAGGAGAAAAATTGATTCCCATCAACATTGAGGACGAAATGAAATCGGCATACATTGATTATTCAATGTCGGTCATTGTGTCACGTGCCCTGCCAGATGTCAGGGATGGACTTAAGCCCGTGCACCGAAGAGTCCTCTTTGGAATGCATGAATTGGGGGTGAGGTCCAATACGGCCCACAAGAAATCGGCCCGTATCGTGGGTGAGGTTCTGGGTAAATACCATCCACATGGTGACACCTCGGTGTATGACACCATGGTGCGTATGGCCCAGGAATGGAGTTTGCGATATATGTTGGTGGACGGACAGGGTAACTTTGGTTCTGTGGATGGTGATAGTCCTGCGGCCATGCGATATACGGAAGCGCGCATGCGCAAGATTTCCGAAGAGATGTTGGCTGACATAGATAAGGATACCGTTGATCACCAACTCAATTTTGACGATACCCTGGAGGAACCTACGGTATTGCCGACGCGTATTCCCAATCTTTTGGTGAATGGGGCCTCGGGCATTGCGGTGGGAATGGCCACCAATATGCCACCCCACAACCTATCGGAGGTCGTGGACGGCACCGTGGCCTATATTGACAATTCGGATATTGAAATCGATGAACTCATTACCCATATCAAGGCACCTGACTTCCCAACCGGGGGCATCATCTATGGATATGATGGTGTTCGTGAGGCCTTTCATACAGGTAGGGGACGTGTGGTCATGCGGGCCAAGGCCACCTTTGAGGAGGTACAGGGAAAGGAATGTATCGTGGTCACCGAGATTCCATATCAGGTCAACAAGGCCGATATGATACGGAAAACGGCTGATTTGGTGAATGACAAGAAGATAGAGGGGATATCTGCCATTCGGGATGAGTCTGACCGTAAGGGTATGCGTGTCGTATACATATTAAAGCGCGATGCCATACCGAACATTGTACTTAACATGCTCTATAAGTACACGGCCCTACAATCTTCGTTTAGTGTTAACAACATTGCCTTGGTCAATGGCCGCCCAGAGCTTTTGAACGTAAAGCAAATGATCCATCATTTTGTGGAACACCGCCATGAGGTGGTGGTGCGTCGTTCAGAGTTTGAGCTCAAAAAAGCGGAGGACAGGGCCCACATCCTGGAAGGACTGATCATTGCATCTGATAATATTGATGAGGTCATTGCCATTATACGGGGATCGGCCAATGCAGATGAGGCACGTGGAAAGCTCATGGAGCGGTTTGAGCTCACCGAGATTCAGGCCAGGGCCATAGTGGAGATGCGTCTGCGACAACTCACCGGTCTGGAACAGGATAAATTAAGGAGCGAATATGATGAGGTAATGGCCACCATTGCTGACCTTAAGGACATTCTTGCCAAAAAAGAGCGCAGAATGCAAATCATCAAGGACGAGCTTCTTGAGGTAAAGGAGAAATACGGGGATGAACGCCGTTCTGAGATCAATTATGCCGGTGGGGACATAAGTATCGAGGATATGATTCCAGATGAGCAAGTGGTAATCACCATTTCACATGCCGGATACATCAA
>JBFOLQ010000043.1:0-2416 GCA_040830145.1 Flavobacteriaceae bacterium
AACTGCGACGGGTGCCTTGCTTTTCTGATACCGAATCAGGGGATTTTATGTTCAACATGCAAAAAATGGACATGCAGCGGTATATGGTAGATGATATTCTTACCAAGGTAGATCGTGCGAGCATGCAAAATTCCCTAGAGGTGCGCGTCCCCATTTTGGATCATGAGTTCGCCGAATTGAGTTTTTCGATACCCTCTGAGCTAAAACTGAAAGGGGACAACAAAAAACATATCTTCAAAAAGGCCATGAAGAACCTTTTGCCTGATTCCATTATTTCACACAAGAAACAAGGGTTTAGTGTCCCATTGAAACTCTGGTTCAAGGAAGACCTGAAGGAATATGTGAATGACCGTCTAAGGAACACCAGTGGGCCCTTGTACGATTATTTGGAACCCGAATATGTAAATGCCATTATCAATGACCATAATAATGCCATGCGCGATTTCAATAAAAAATTGTGGTCCCTGATCTTTTTGGATCAATGGCTGGATTCTAGAAAATAGAGCGTTGAAGAAACACGAAGAAATAACGGAACGTATCGTTTTTTTGGGGGAAGCCGGATTTCCATTTGGATTTGCCGCCATCCAAAGGATGACCCTTATGGCCAAGGCCCTGGTTTCTGGGGGTTGTAAGGCCACTGTTGTTTGTAGAAAAGGGACGTGGAAGCCAGATGACTATCCTGACTTTGAACCTAAGGGAAACTATGAAGGCATTGACTATACCTATACCTCCAACAGTGTGGTAAGACCCAACGGGTTTATCGCCCGAAATGTCCAGAAATTAAAGGGGATGATAGGGGAGTACAGATACTTGGGACTCCTAAAAAGACAGGGAGGATTACAGGCCGCCGTAATTTCCAATATGAGTGTGCTACACGTTTTGCGATACTATCTGTACTCAAGAATGATAGGGTTTCCCATAGTATGGAATTTTGTGGAGTTGGCATCTTCCATGAAGCATCGGGATTCCATCAGTAAAAGAATCAATGACTATGTACTGGATAATTGGGGTATTAAACTTTTTGATGGGGCCTTGCCCATAAGCCATAAGTTAATGGATTGTTATACCAAGGCATCACCTTCCAAGCCTTGCATGAAACTACCCATTATTTGTGATTTTGATGAATTCAATCTCAAACCGAGGGATGAAACTGACCGTGTACTACTCTATTGTGGAGCCGTTTCCTATACCGAACTCATTGAATTTGTGATCGATTCCTTTGAGGCGTTGGACAAGGTGCCAGAAAATGTGTTTCTGGGATTGGTGCTGGGAGGCCGCAGTGATAAATTGCAGCAAGTACAGGAACTAATAGGGAAAGCCCAGTACAAAGATCAGATCAGGCTATTGAACAATGTACCGAGGGAGGAAATTCCCATCCTGTTTTCAAATGCATCGGCCCTGTTGATTCCCTTAAGGCCCACGGCCCAGGACGAGGCCCGCTTTCCTCATAAGATTGGGGAGTACTTGGCATCAGGGACCCCATTGATTACCACGGCTTGGGGCGAGATAAACCAGTATGATTTTTTGGATGGGGAAACGGCCTTGGTCGCCAAGGATTTTGATAAGGGATTGTTTGCCGAAAAAATGGAGTTTGTAGTGGGGAATCCCTCAAAGGCCAAAGAAATTGGCCTAAAGGGACAGCAGATGGGACTTGCCAATTTTGACTATTCCGTTCACGGAAAAAGGCTGCGAGAGTATTTTTTGCGTTTTAATAAAAAAAGCAACTAGACCTATGGTCCGCTCCACCCAAGGAAAGAAAAATATTTGCCTAACGATCAACTCCCTGGCCAAGGGTGGGGCTGAAAAGCAGTGTTTGTTACTGGCCAAGGCACTGCGTTCCCATCACAATGTATATTTGGCGGTACTTAATCCCACTACCCAAGACCCTTATTATCGTAAGGTCGTTGACGAAGAAAAGATACAGGTTGTTTTTCTTTCAAGAAATCCCATTGTGCGAATGGTAAAGCTCGCCCAATTTTTGAAAAGGAAAAAAGTTGAGGTAGTGTTTTCGTTTCTTCCCGTAGACACTATTATGTCCGCTGTATGTGGCTGGCTGGCCGGGGTTCCCTATCGATTTGGGGGCATACGAAACAGTTATCTTCCCAAGGGAAAACACATGATATTGAGGGCAGTGAACAATCACGTGCTCCATTACACCATCGCCAACAATTATGCGGCCTATAGGTCGGCCCTAGCCTTTGGTTTTAAGGAGAACGTGATGGTCATCCATAATGGGATCGGGATACGTCCCCTTATCTCCAGACAAGGACGCCCTACGAATGAAACGACCATCATCAGCGTGGGAAGATTGGTGAAGCAGAAAGACTATGAAACCGCTTTAAAGAGCGTGGCCCGCTTAAAGAAAATGCTCCCTGCAGAACATACATTGCGTTATAGGATTGTGGGGTATGGGGAA
>JBFOLQ010000044.1:0-10170 GCA_040830145.1 Flavobacteriaceae bacterium
TGAAAAAGAGGGGAGCTATAGGTAAGGTTTTATAAAATGTTGGAAAATAATAAAACTCCTTCTTTTGATCAAAGGGAGACCGGAGGGTTAGAAAATAATAGGTGTTGTGAGCAAAAAATTGTCCATTGTTAAAATAGGGGGGAATATCATTGAAAATACAGTAGAGCTCTTAAAGTTTCTACAACTGTTTTCAGCATTGGAGGAGCCCAAGATATTAGTGCATGGAGGGGGGAAAAAAGCCTCGGAAGTGATGCAGCAAATGGGGATGGTTCCCAAAATGCACAATGGTCGGCGCATTACGGACGCCGAAAGCTTGGATGTGGCCATTATGGTATATGGTGGGCTTATCAATAAGAAAATAGTGGCCCACTTGCAGGCACTGCAGTGCAATGCCTTGGGCATGAGTGGGGCCGATGCCAATGGCATTCAGGCACATAAACGCCCGGTGGTGGATGTGGATTATGGCTTTGCCGGGGATGTGGACCGTGCCAATGCCGACGGAATCTCTGGATTGTTGGGCATGGGGTTGACCCCAGTGTTTTGTGCACTCACCCATGATGGCAATGGCCAATTGCTCAATACCAATGCCGATACCATTGCCTCTGAAGTGGCCATTGCCCTGAGTGACCGTTATGAGACCACGCTCTTCTATTGTTTTGAAATGGATGGGGTACTACGGGATATATCGGACAAAAGCTCCGTCATCAAACGGATTGATTCCGTGGCATATCAAAAATTGAGGGAAGAAAAAATCATTAGTGACGGGATGCTTCCCAAGATGCACAACTGTTTTCATGCCCTGAAGAGTGGGGTGACACAGGTGAAAATGGGTAATTTGGGCATGTTTCATACAGAAGATAACAATTATACAACCTTGGTTTTATGAAGTTAGATACGGAAAAATTGGCTCAAGAGGCCCTAGCATTGCTGAAGGAATTGATTGCCACTCCCTCCTTTTCCGAGGAGGAGGAGGAAACGGCGTCCATCATTGATGCTTGGTTGCAAAAATTTGGGGTGGCCACCCAGCGACAGTATAACAATATATATGCATTCAACAAGCATTATGATGAAAGCAAGCCTAATTTGTTGTTGAACTCGCACCATGATACAGTGAAACCCAACTCTGCCTATACCAAAGACCCCTTCCATCCCCATGTGGAGGATGGTAAACTGTTTGGGTTGGGGAGCAATGATGCAGGTGGGGCCCTTTGTTCCCTCTTGGCCACCTTTGTTTACTTTTACGAACGGGAGGATCTCAGCCATAATATAATCATGAGTGCCACAGCGGAGGAGGAGGATGCCGGAGACAAAAGTATTTCAGCTTTATTGCCCATCTTGCCCGAGATTGAGGTGGCCATTGTGGGTGAGCCCACCCAAATGCAACTCGCCATTGCGGAAAAAGGGCTGGTGGTATTTGAGGGAGTGGTAGCGGGTACCCCCTCGCATGCAGCCCACCCGAATGACAACAATTCCATTTACAACACCATTGAAGTATTGCAGTGGTTTAAGGACTATAGATTCAATAAAGTGTCAGAGGTACTGGGCCCCGTAAAAATGACTGTGACCCAAGTTAGTGCCGGTAGCCAGCACAATGTGGTACCGGGCCATGTTGATTTAGTCATTGATACCCGCGTGAACGATTGCTATACCAATGAGGAAATCAATGCCATTTTACAGCGGGAAGCCCCCTGTACGTTGAAGCCCCGTTCATTGAATTTGGGTAGTTCCTCGATTCCTGTGGAACATCCCTTGGTACAGTCGGGCGTAGCCTTGGGAAGGGAGACCTATGGTTCCCCTACTTTGTCGGATCAGGCAGAACTGAGCTGTCAATCCCTAAAATTGGGACCTGGGGACAGTGTGCGATCACATTCCGCCGATGAATTTATTTATGTGGATGAAGTTGTGGAGGGAGTGGGATTATATATTGAAATTTTGGAAGGCTTTTTAGGTAAGAAAACTAAATAGAAAGTGCCTCATATGAGCGTCGTTCCTAGTGAAAGGGTATTGGTATTGGGGGCCACCGGGAGAACGGGTAAATGGGTCCTATATTCAGCTTTGAAAGAAGGATATGAAGTGAATTGTTTGGTTCGTAATGCCAAAAAAATAGAGACTATTGAGGGCGTTAAGGTGTTTGAGGGAGATGTACTGAATGTAGACCATGTCTTAAAGGCCATGGAAGGATGTAGTGCGATGATAAGCGTATTGAATATTTCAAGGACATGGGATTTTCCATGGGCCAAGTTACGGACCCCTAACACATTTTTGTCAGAGGTAATGTCAAAGGTCGCTCCCTTGTTGGAAGGAAATGGAACACATAGGGTAGTGCTATGTTCCGCTTGGGGCGTGTTGGAAACTAAAAAGGATGTTCCCAAGTGGTTCCAATGGCTAATGGATTATAGTAACATAGGAGTGGCTTACAGGGATCATGAAAGGCAGGAGCACATTGTGGTACGGTCGTCATTGGATTGGACCATTGTTAGATCGGTGGGGCTTACCAATTCAACAAAAAGCCAAGAAATAAGGGTAAGTAGCAACAATCAGCCCAAACCTAAAATGACCATCGGTAGAAAGGCAGTTGGGCATTTTATGGTAAAAAGTTTAAAGAATAGGGAGTTGATAGGAAGAAAAGTGGTTATTTCAAGTGAGTGAATCAAAATCTACTCATAAGGATTTATCTAATTTCCCATATCTAACATCTCATATCTAAACCTCATATTGTATAAAAATGAAACTCTGGGACAAAGGGACCACCACACACAAAAAGATAGACCATTTTACCGTGGGCAATGACCGGGAATGGGATATGGTATTGGCCAAGTATGATGTCATTGCATCCAAGGCACATGCCCGCATGTTGGCCCAAGTGGGGCTTATTTCCAAAGCGGAGGCGGACAGTTTGGTAAAGGAATTGGATGGGATTGCACGTAGCATTGAAAAGGGAAGTTTTACCATTGAGGACGACTTTGAGGACATGCACTCCAAGATTGAGTTCCTATTGACGGTTCGGTTGGGGGATGTAGGAAAGAAAATACATACGGCCCGCTCCCGGAATGATCAGGTATTGGTGGCCATGCATCTCTATTTGAAGGATGAGCTACAGGAGATACGGTCGCAGGTCAAAACTCTGTTCAACCTGCTGTTGCACCTAGCAGAGACCCATAAGGATGTCTTGTTGCCAGGGTACACCCATTTACAGATAGCCATGCCCTCGTCGTTTGGCCTGTGGTTTTCTGCCTATGCCGAAAGTTTGGTGGACGATATGTATTTTTTGGATGCGGCCTACAAAGTGGCTGATCAAAATCCGTTGGGGAGTGCTGCGGGGTACGGCAGCTCATTTCCGATCGATCGGACCATGACTACCTCAGAGCTGGGTTTTGAGACCTTGAAGTACAATGTGGTGGCGGCCCAGATGGGACGGGGAAAGGTAGAGCGGGCCGCGGCCTTTGGCATATCGAGTGTGGCAAGTACCTTGTCTAAATTGGCGATGGACATCACATTGTACATGAGCCAAAATTTTGATTTTATCACTTTCCCCGATGCGCTTACCACTGGGAGCAGTATCATGCCCCATAAAAAGAACCCCGATGTCTTTGAACTTATCCGGGCCAAATGCAATAAGATTCAGGCGGTGCCCCAACAATTGATCTTAATAACCAATAATCTCCCCAGTGGTTACCATCGAGATTTACAACTGGTCAAGGAGGTTGTGGTACCGGCCTTTCAGGACATGAAGGCCTGTTTGGAAATGATGCATTTCAGCCTACAGGAAATCAGGGTGGACCCTACCATATTGGATGACCCCAAGTACGATTACCTGTTCAGTGTGGACACCTTGAATGAAATGGTCAAAGGGGGCATGCCCTTCCGTGATGCCTATAAGGCTATGGGACGGGCCATTGAAAATGGAAATTTTAAACCTAAAAAAGACCTACGGCACACCCATAAGGGAAGCTTGGGAAACCTATGCCTGGAAGAAATCAGGGCCAAAATGAAGGATACGTAAATTTCCAATTGATTTGACTTCGTGGATGCCATGCCATAGGGCGTACTGTGGAATATGAACATGGCAACTGGTTAACTAATAGACGGTTGTCTCGACGAAATACACGATATTCCAACAAAGTGACCATTGGCCGTGGACAATGTGCCGCTCAACGAAAAGGATTTGCACCTGACAATGATACATGGTAAAAACTAGTATATTTGACCAGTAATTCCCACAAATCAAAACCTTAACCTATAAAACAAAACTATGGAGCCTTCTTCAACCGACACAACCATCGAGGCCCGATTCGGGCAGATACCATTTCATACATAAGCCTATAACAACAACGATGGCCCCAACCCAATAATGGGCCATTTTTCAAAACCATAAACCCTACTTATGAAACCAAGACCATCTATGGTGGCCACGGCATTGTTATGCCTTTTTTTGGCCCATGCGAACAGCACAACAACGAATTTTTCAAACGTTTTAGACGGTGCCCCACCAGCGGACACCCAGGAATTTCCCGCAGAACATGATGCCTATCTACAGGGCAACGCGGGCACCCGTTACAACAACAACCTTATCCGTGTGGAGCACGGCAACCGTGTGGGCTATCTCCAGTTCGATCTTAGCGGTGTCTCCGGGACCATAACGGCGGCGCAGCTCAAGGTAACGGTCCGGTCCGACTCCGGCCATGGAAACGTGGATGTATACAAGGGCTCCCACAGCAATTGGGAGGAAACGAACCTTTCAAATGCCAACAAACCCTCTTTTGGGCCCAAACTGGCCTCCTTTGGTGGCAACCACGGTGGTGGGCTCAAGACCATAGACCTGAACGCTTCGCATTTGGAGGCGGGCAAGCTTACCATTATCCTTCAACAACTGGACGGCAATGATTTTGCACTGGCCTCCTCTGAGTACGCCACAGCGGCCGATAGGCCCAAATTGGTACTGACCATTGACAACAGCGATGGTGGTTCCAGTGGGGGCGGTACCTCTTCGGACCTCTACGGCTCCTATGAACTCATCGATCCCGTTACGGACACCAAGGTGCGGGACCTGGGGAGCGACAATGACCTTACGGTACTGGAGGGATCCAGTATGAACCTACGAGCCATCCCGCCCGTTCCCACTTCAGATATTGGGAGTGTTGCCTTCTCCTTTTATGACAATGATAAGGACAACACCAATGTGGAACACAATGCCCCCTATGCCATGTTCCATGACCAGGCCGGGGATTACCATGTGGGCGACCTGGAAGAGGGCACAACGGAGCTGACCGTATCCTATTACAGTGGCTCCCACCAGGGTGGTACCCTATTGGGCCGGGACACCATCACATTGAATGTGGGTTCCGATGGCGGTGGTGACGGCGATGGTGATGGTGATGGTGACGGTAATGGGGGAGGTGACAACTCTTCCTTTGTAAAGCGCATCAATTGTGGTTCCACCACGGATGCTTCCTATGGGGGGGACACCTACACAGGGGATGAATCGACCTCCATGACCGGGATCTCCTATGTGGGGGAACTCAAAAAGACCTTCAGCCTCAATACCGATGCGGCCATCAAGAGCATGCGCTATACCAAGAACGCCAATAGGGAGATGACCTATACCATTGATGTGCCCTCCACGGGGGACTATCAGGTGAAAATGCATTTTGCCGAGCCCTATTGGGGCGTGAGCTCCGGTACCGATGGCATTGGGGTACGGGTATTTGATGTGCTGGCCCAAGGTAATCTCATAAAGAACGATCTGGACATTATCAAGGAAGTCGGGGCACACAAGGTGTATACCGTGAGCACTACCGTGACCGTGACGGCCGGTGACAACAAGAAGATACGTTTGGAATTCGATGCCGAACCGGACAAGAACGACCCCATTGTCAGTGCCATTGAAATCATGGGTGGCGATGACGGGGATGGTGATACTGATGGACTTTACGGTAGCTATGAACTCATCAATGCGAATACTGACAACAAGGTACGGGACTTAGGGGAAAGCAATGACCTTACGGTCTCCGAGGCCACCGATATGAACGTGAACATGGTTCCGCCGAACAACCAGACCCAAAGTGTGGGCTATGTGCTCACTGGTCCTGGAAATGGAAGGAACAGCCATGAGAACGTTGCCCCCTATGCGCTCTTTACCGACCAAGGCGGGGATTATAAAAGTGGGAACCTTACGGAGGGGACCTGGACCCTAAAGGCCACCTACTATAGTGGGGCCAACAAGGGCGGCAACATACTAGGCAGTGATGAATTGACCCTCAAGGTCAATGGTGGTGGAACGGACAAGCCCGTCTCCAAACTGGTGTTCGTATTTGATACGGCCGGGAACCAAATGGCCAGAAGGCCAGAGGCCTCCACGGGCAAGTCGGCCCCGGGCACTAAGAAACAAGGGGCATTGGCAGCAGAAAACACACAAGAGACCCCAGAGGTGCCCACGGAGAAGGTGCTCTCGGTAGAGCCCATCAATGCCCTGGCGGAAGAAGCGACCCTGGACAACAGCATCGATATCTTCCCCAACCCTACTAGGGGCAGACTTACCATGGAGTGGGAAGCCCAATACAATGACATGATACGGGACATCATGGTCAGTGATATGGCCAACCGCCAGATACGGGTGGACTGGCAGACCGGCGACCGGGAGGCCACGGTGGACCTTACCGGTTATGCCCCCGGAGTGTACCTGGTCAATTTTTACCTGACCGATGGTACCGTGGTACAGAAAAAAGTAATCAAGAGATAACCCCAACCCTTACACATTTTAAAATACTTGACCGATGAAACAGTTACAGTTCATTATTGCAGCCCTATTGTTGAACTTGGCCATGGGATGGTCCCAAACGGCGGCCACCGATGCCGGGACCACGTTTGGGGGAATCTCCGTTAGTCCAGCTGGAGGGGCCATATATTCAATCCCCATTGAGGTGCCCCCCGGAATCAAGGATGTGGCCCCAAACCTTTCCCTGACATACAGTAGTCAAGGAGGAAATGGATTGGCCGGATGGGGATGGAACATCTCGGGGCTGTCGAGTATCACAAGGATTCCCTCCACACTATACCATGACGGTGTCATTGATCCGGTGGATTTTGACCTTTCGGACCGCTATTCCCTGGATGGGCAGCGGTTGTTGGCCAAGACAGGGGGGTATGGCAAGGCGGGAACGGAATATGCCTCTGAAAGCCATTCGAACATTAGGATATTCGGATATGGCACCTCTGGCTTCGGGGCCAACTACGGCCCAAGGTACTTTGTGGTGGTCTATCCAAATGGGGCCAGGGCCTGGTACGGCCAGACCGGAAACTCAAACGGTAGGATGGAATGGGCCATCAACAAATGGATGGACCCCCAAGGGAACTATGTCAACTATGAGTACCTCCAATCGAACGGTATATTGCGTATTTCAAAGATATCCTATGGCTCAAGGAGCGGGGCCACTTCTTCCCGTCCCCTATCGGTCAATTTTGATTACAGGACCCGTGGTAGGCAGGAAGCATTTTATGTCGGTGGGGTCCTTTTCAAGAGATCATTGATATTGAGCAAGATAACGGTAAAGTATGACAGGACCAACATTAAGGAATATGTCCTTGGCCATAAGGCCAACTCCCTAGGGTACCAGACCATAGACTATGTACAAGAACTGGACGGTGCCGGAAGGGCACTGGAGCCCATCAACTTCAAGTACGGAACCACGGTCGACAAGGTGGCTCGGATCCTAAAATCGAACATCAGCACCTACAGGAGCGGGTACAGCTTTACGGCCGAGGATGACAAAAGGGCCGCCGGTGATTTCAACGGGGACGGAAGGATGGACGTGCTCACCTACGACAAGACCTCAAGGAGCAGTATCGACCTGATCATGGACATCCAGAAGGGGAGCAACGATATGGACGTAAGGAACATTTCCACCGGGAAGTTTGATGATATCCTCACCGGTCCCATACTGGCCAATAACAGATTGGGGCAACGGACCGGGATCGTGACCGTTTCGGAATCCTACAATGGCAGCGGGGGTCATTCCAGTGTATCCTTCAAGGCCCATGTGGTGGGCAGTACGGGACTTGACAGGGTACTCTCGCGCACATGGAGTGCGCCTACCTATAAATCCGAGAGTTCATGTGCCGACGATTATCGCTATAAGACCAGTAAACGGTACATCTCAGGGGACTTTAATGGCGATGGGGTCATAGACGTTATCGCATTGACCTATCCCTATACGGAAAGATACTGCAACCCATCCAATGACTGTGGTGGCCCACAGCCCATAGCCGCCTCACGGGCAGCAGGGGACTGCTGTAAGTGTACCGATTATGCCCGGAGCCTTTCCAAGACCTATTTTATTGACCTGAACAGTACCAAGACTTCCAACTATGCCAATTATTCCGGTCAGTTACAATCATCCATCAAGTACAATGAGCCCATCTATGGTGTGGACTTCAACGGTGACGGCAAGACCGACCTGGTCCATGTACAAAAGGGCAAGATATCCATTTATGAACTCAGTGGGAGCAATGCGCTCTCACATGTGACGACCCTATCGGACAGTGACATTGAGCTTGACAAACCTATCCTAACCGGGGACTTTAACGGTGATGGCCTTTATGACCTAACCATTCCCCTTATGCCCCGGGACGGGAGTGACCAGTGGAAACTGTTCCTCTCAAAGGGGAGGTCCATCTCCGTGAGCACTGTCAACACAGGGGTCAACTATTACAAGAACATCGTACAAGGGGGGACGTCGGTAAATATCCATTATTATACCTCACAAGACCTGAACTCGGACGGCAAGACGGACATATTGCACCATTTTATCAAGGTCAATGGTTCGGCCACTTCCGGCAATGGTTTCCAGAGTGTGGACCTATATGCCAATACGTCTTCCGGGCCTACTCCCACCTTTACCAAAAAGGCATCCATCAGTTTTACCGAACATGTAAGGAACAATGGCCTGCCCATTATAACTGAGGCCAGTACCCGGAACGGGACACTTGAATATGCCTACCTTAGTGGTTCCCAGATACAGTTGTACGAGTTCTCAAGGGACAACTCATGGGACACCACTTTGGAACAGGTGACCAACAGGGGAAGGACCACCAAGATATCCTATGACAATCTGTTGGCCTATCCGGGCCCACGTTCCAATGGCGATGTGTATGATGGTGATTCCAGTGAGACCTATCCGTATGTGAACATAAACCTGGCCCCTACCTTTCAAGTGGTGGAACGTTTGGAGGAAAAGGGTACGGGCATCACCCGTTACCAGGACTACAGGTATTCTGGGGCCGTGGCCCACGCCAAGGGGCTTGGGATGCTCGGTTTCAAGAGGCTCCATAGGAGCAATTGGTACGGGACCAACGTGACCCGATTGTGGAACTCATCCAGCCATGACCCCAGAAAAAGGGGTGCGGTGACCAAGGAGTGGGTCTCGGTCACCTTTGGGAGGAACCCCGTGGGACAGGTATCACAAACGGACTTTACCTATATCACAAAGACCCTGTCGAGCAAGGTATTTGTCAATGTGCCCGAAAAAGTGGTGACCAAGGACCTCTTACTGGGCACCACCACCACCAAGTCCATGACATATGATGCGTATTACAGTCCCTTGACGGTGACCACCTCCAATGCGGACGGTTCCAAGGTGGAGACCTATACCTACTCCAACAACCCTTCCGCAAACAACAACTACTACCACATAGGAAGGCTCAAGACCAAGAAGGTGAGCTCTACCCTGGATGGGGACAAGTTCACCTCGGAAGAGGCCTATACCTATGGCAACAATCTGTTGAAGACCTTCAAGAAGAAGGGGATGGGGACCGATTGGATCACTGAGACCTACTACTATGACGGGTGGGGAAACATCACGAAGAAGACCTTGGGTGCCCCTGGCATGTCCACTAGGGTTGAGACCTTTGGGTACGATACCTATGGCCGTCTTTTGAAATGGCAAAAGGACACCGAAGGCCTGACCACGGGCTATACCTATCACGAGGTCTGGGGTGCGGTAAAGACCATTACGGACCCCTTTGGGAGAAAGACAACGAGCACCTATGACTCGTGGAACCGTATCAAGACGGTTACGGACTATCTGGGCAAGGTCTCAAGGTACAGCTATACCAACCTTGGTAATGGCAGTTTCCAGAAAAAGGTAGACCATGACCAGGGTCAAGACCAGATAA
>JBFOLQ010000045.1:0-3915 GCA_040830145.1 Flavobacteriaceae bacterium
CAAACATTCCTGCTCCACCCATCAAAGACATACCAAGCGCTCCTGTCTTAGAAATATATTCTGATGTAAACCCAATCATGGTAGGCCAAAAATAACATACCCCTAATGCAAAGAAAACAGCGGCAATATAAATCATGCCCCCCTCGGCAATACTCATTGCGTAAATGCCGGTTGCCGCAATTATCGCAGAGAGCAGTAAAACACCTATCGGATTCAACCTATGGACCAATGGGCCTGCAAAAAACCGACCTAAGGCCATAATTCCAGTTACCAAGGCCAAGACCAACATTGGACTTGCTCCCGACTTACCTAAAATAGTTTCAACCCATTGTTGGGGAATAAACTCGGATGTGGCCGTTAGTGTCATGCATATAATCATGAACAAAAACAAGGGATCGGCAAGTGCCTTGATATTCTTTGAAGTGTTCGATTCGATATTTTCACTTTCTGGGAACTTTTGGGTAAACACCAAATAGCCATAAATAGCTGTTGGTATGAGCATAGTGGCAATCTGTGCTTGCCATCCAAAACCTGCCCCAGTCATAAATTCAGAAACCAACGCCCCAATTACAAGTCCGCCGGGAAACCATACATGGAATTTATTGAGCATTGTGGTACGGTTATCAGTATACATATCCGCAATCATTGGATTGCAAGCTGCTTCCACCGCTCCATTGGCCACACCTATAAAAAAAGTAGAAACAATCAACGTCCAAAATCCCCCTGCATAAATAGTGAGCAACAAGCCGAGAATATGGCAAATGAATGCAATTGTCATTAATTTTTTGGGACCTAATGAATTATAGAGTAATCCTCCAATCAACATCGCTATCGGAAACCCTAAAAAGGCCATACTATTGATATAGCCCAAATCAGTATTATTAATTGCAAAATCTTTCCCTAATTGGGTTAAGATACCGGCCCGAATAGCAAAAGTCATTGATGTAACCACGAGCGACACACATGCTGCGAAAAAGAGTTTGTTCTTAGTAACGTTTTCCATAAAAAATGATATAGTTGGTTATTGAGATTTTACGATTTATAGGATACCTTTTCATCCTTAAAAGTAAGTAGGTAAAAGAACATGACCCCTAAGGCGAAAAAAGCAGGATACATCCATATGGTCTGCCAATCATGGCCTTCCTCTACAACATATCTATCAGTAATCTTTCCTGCTATCCAAAACCCAATCAGCATACCCACCCCATAGGTAGCCAAGGTAATCAGGCCTTGGGCTGCACTCTTGAATTTTTCGCCTGCTTTGTAATCAGTGTAAATCTGGCCTGACACAAAGAAAAAATCATAACAGACCCCATGCAGCAATATGCCGAGAAAAAGCATCCAAGCATTTCCCCCAATATCCCCATAGGCGAATAAAAAATAGCGAAGGGTCCAAGCCAACATACCTACAATCAGGGTGCGCTTGAGTCCATACCTTGTGAGGAATATGGGCAGCAACAATAACAATAGGGCTTCTGACACTTGGCCCAACGACATATTTCCTGCCGCGTTCTCCATCCCCAATTCATTTAAAAACGGATTGGTAAAACTATAGTAGAACGCCAAGGGAATACAAATTAAAACAGACGATATAAAAAACACCAAATAGTTCCTATCCTTTAACAACCCTATGGCATCAGCCCCCACAATCTCTTTAAAACTGGTTTTTTTACCCTTTGAAGGTGGTGGTGTATTCGGTAAAGTAAAGCTGAATATCCCCAAGATGGCGGACATCCCCGCAGATAGTAAAAAAGTGTTTTCCAAAACCCCTTTTGATTCCCACAGTAGCACATAGCCAATTAAAAGCCCTTGAACAATCCACCCAACAGTTCCCCACATTCGAATACTGGCAAATTGTTTGGATGGGTCTTGTAATTGATGAAAGGCCACGGAGTTGACCAAAGCCAGGGTAGGCATATATACCATCATATAAATAAAAACATACGGATAGAACACACTGAAGCTTTCCGAGGTCCCGGCCAGATAAAGAAGCACTGCTCCAATCAAATGCAATACCCCCAACAGTTTTTGGGCTGCAAAAAAACGATCAGCAATCAACCCTATGACAAATGGTGCGATAATGGCACCCCACGCTTGGGTCATATAAGCCGTACCAATATATTCACCACTCGCATCAAACTGATTTCCAAGAAATGTTCCCATGGTAACGAACCATCCGCCCCAAATAAAAAATTCAAGGAACATCATAAGTGAAAGTCGAAATCTGAGGGTGCCCTTCATTATATGTTCAACGTTTGTAAAAGATGTAGTCCAATGATATGGGCGTTATTCCATTTGCCCTTAAATCTGCCAGAATCTGCCCCCTATGGTGCGTTGAATGGTTGATAATATGGAAAAGAATGTCTTGTAAGGTGTTGGTGAACAGACGGCCTTCGGTATTCTCATAATCAATCCGACGTTCAAAATCATCGGCATTGGTAATAATCTCAAAAGTGCTACGCTGGTTTTCGTAATGAATGTCTCCCCATTGCTGTATGTCATGATCTTGCCACACCCCATAATCAAGGGGTTTCCCTAAAATACGACGATTCCAAATATGATGGGCGTTCAGGATATGATCAAACCACTTCTTGCAATTCTTGGGAATCTTCTGCATTCCCAGACATTCCTCTATCATTTGTTTATTGCAATAGAAGTTATAATCAAAAAGTTCATTGAAAAATCCCTGCATGGGTTTTCGGATATTATTTCACTTCCTTGGCCGCATTCAGTAAGAGATCACGAGTGGCAATGATACCTGCTTCTTCCCCAATTTCACCTCCTTCATACTCTACCCCTATAAACCCATTGTAACCGGCATCCTTTACAATTTGCAGCATTTTAACATAGTCTGTGGCCGTCTCTTTGCCATTTTCATCAAAGTTGTGTGATTTGGCACTCACAGCTTTGGCATAGGGCATCAATTCCTTGACTCCCATATAACGGTCATATTCATCAGCACAGCCAGATGTCCAATCCTTGGAATCATTTCTTCGAATACAGAAATTGCCAAAATCAGGCAGGGTGCCACAATTGTCCATATTCACCGTAGCCATAACCTCAGCCAATAAGGCCCCATTTGAGGACAATCCCCCGTGATTTTCAACAATAATATTGATATTCCGGTCCTTGGCATATGTAGCCAATTGGGTAAGGCCATCCACCGCAGCCTTCTTCCACTCTTCAGGCTCGCTGCTTCCGGCCAAGTTGACGCGGATACTATGGCAACCCATTGCAGCAGCGGCATCTACCCACTTATGATGGTTCTCAACAGCCGCCTTTCTCACCTCATCATCACCTGTGGCCAAATCCCCTTGCCCATCAATCATGATCAACAAGTTCTTGAGTCCATATTTTTTGGCCTCTGCGTTTGATTTTTCAACGAATGCGGCCATGGCCTCAGGAGAAAATTTTTCCTTTTCCAACTCCGGATAGTATAGCCCACTAACATATTCCAATCCCGTAAAACCCCATTCCTTCGCTTTTTCCGCAAATGTGTAGGGATCAACCCCATCCTTGCGAATCATACGATGCATGCTCCATTGGGCCAAGGAAAGCTCAAAAAAAGGTGTTGCCGCCACCTCTACTTCTTTGGCGGGTTCATTGGTCGCGGTCTCCTCTTTCTTTTGGGCATCCTTACAAGAGGAAAACAGGGCCAAAATCAGTACAAGTGACATGGACCATTTTACGGCTGATTTCATTTTTATCATCTTTTTTGGTTTGGTAGTGGGAATCATTTATTAAACTATATGGTTTTCGTACGGATATACCGGAATGATCAAGCGATAAATGTAGAAAATTAATTTTATATTTTATAAATTTCCAACATAAACAAAATCAACGCATGAGTGAATTCTATTACAACGAGGAACAAGAGTCGTACGACGCCATTGTAGTGGGTACCGGTATCAGTGG
>JBFOLQ010000046.1:0-3466 GCA_040830145.1 Flavobacteriaceae bacterium
CCCAAGAGAATTGCCTTGGCGGTATAAACGGTGTTGAGGTGTTCGGGATGGTCTTGGATCCATTGGTTCCAGAGGGCCACATCCTCTTTATGGGTGTTCTTGGCCCAACTGGCGAAGGAAGGGTCGTTCAACAATGAATCGAGCAATGATTGGTCCGGATTGTCCATCGGGTATTTTGTACGGAGTTGTGTTCCTGTACTTATAAAGAGAAGGGAAAAGGGGATTTATACCCCAAAAAGGTCATGAAATGGACAAAATACTTTTTAATGCCTCTTTTTCAAGGCGTTGTCTAAGTTTTCCAAAGGCCTTTTGTAGTGTGTTCAAAACGCTTTGGTATGAGATTTCCATCACCTCGGCAATGGCATCATTTTTTAGGCCCGAGTGGTATCTAAGGTAGATGACTTCCCGCTCCCGGGGACTTAAGCCATTCAGTAGGTGGGCCAACACAGAGGTCCTGACGGATGTCAACTCCTGCCGTATCATTAATTCCTCAGCAGAGAACTGCATGCCATTATGGGCCAAGGCCTCTTCACTCCACTCACTAAAACGCTTCTGTTCCTTGATTTTCTGTATGAGTGCCCTTCTATAGGAAACGAACAAGTAGGCCTTGGGGTTGTCCGCTGCCTGTAATTTTTCCCTTTGATGAAATATATGTATGAAAAATTCTTGGAGGGTGTCTTCAACAATGGCTTTCCGTTGGCACAGTTTTAAACCATAACCCATCAGAAGTGGGTAATAGTACCTGAATAGGGATGAAAAAGCATCTATATCCCCATTGGCAAAATTCCTTAAAATAAGTTTTTCATTGTACGTATCCATGCCCATGTTGTACAACAACCTTCCAAATATAGGGATTTTGTGATTATGGGTAAGATGACTCCATACATTCAATGGATACGGATCACCGAGAGGTGCCCAAGGTTGAAAACTTCGGCCTATCTTTGCGCCCAAATTGGAGGAATGGCCTTTTTGCGTAGCTGGGTCCATTGTCCGAATGATGTCTAAAGTTTAAAATCTGTCCATGAAAGCAGGTATCGTAGGATTGCCCAATGTGGGAAAGTCCACCCTTTTTAATTGTCTTTCCAATGCCAAGGCCCAAAGTGCCAATTTTCCATTCTGTACCATTGAACCCAATATTGGGGTGGTCAATGTGCCAGATCCCCGATTGGAAAAATTGGAGGAATTGGTAAACCCGGAAAGGGTAGTGCCCGCCACGGTGGAAATTGTGGATATTGCCGGGCTTGTAAAAGGCGCCAGTAAAGGAGAGGGATTGGGCAACCAATTTCTGGGCAATATTCGGGAGACCGATGCCATTTTGCATGTATTGCGGTGTTTTGACAATGATAATATTGTACATGTGGATGGTTCTGTGGACCCCATTCGTGATAAGGAGACCATTGATATGGAGCTTCAGTTGAAGGATTTGGAATCCGTAGGAAAGAAATTGGATAAGGTAGGAAGGGCAGCCCGTACGGGAAATAAGGAGGCACAAAAGGAAGCCGCTGTACTGGAAACCTTAAAATCCGGTTTGGAAGCTGGGAAATCCGTAAGGGCCATAGAGATGGCCAAGGATGCGTATGAAGAGTATGTAAAGCCCCTTCAATTAATAACGGATAAACCCGTGATGTACGTGTGCATTGTAGATGAGGGTTCGGCCGTCTCCGGAAATCAGTACGTTGATGGGGTAAAGGAAGCCGTAGCCCATGAGAATGCCGAGGTATTGGTGCTGGCCGTAGGTACGGAGGCCGATATCACGGAATTGGAAACCTATGAGGAACGCCAGATGTTCTTGGAAGATCTAGGACTGTCAGAGCCCGGTTCGGCAAAATTGATCAGGGGAGCCTACAAACTACTGGAGCGGGAAACCTATTTCACCGCTGGGGAAAAAGAGGTACGGGCATGGACCATCCCCATTGGGGCAACCGCTCCACAGGCGGCAGGAGTCATTCATACCGATTTTGAAAAAGGATTTATTAGGGCCGAGGTCATTGCCTATGATGATTATGTGGCCTTAGGGAGTGAACAGAAAGTGAAGGAAGCCGGAAAGATGCGAATAGAGGGCAAGGAGTATACCGTAAAGGATGGCGATGTAATGCACTTTAGGTTTAATGTATAGATGTGTGGGACCGCTAGCTTCGACAGACTCGGCACAGGTCGCTATTGGATGCTAGACGCTATTATATTGTAGCCAAGATTTGCGGAAGCTGCTGGCTTTCAAATAACAGGATTTTTATTTTACTAAACGCTGAACGCTGAACGCTTAGTCCTGTGTCTTGACTCTTTGTTCTTGTCTCTTTTTAATTATTGAATATCGTAATCTGTGTGCCGATGGTGGAATTTCACAACTATGAAAATCGTAGGTTGCGCAAGTGAAATACCGTCCTTCCCAATTTTATTCCGGGGCCCTCATAGCCCTAGTGGCCATAAGCCTCTTTTCGGCCAAGGCAGTGATGGTAAAATTGGCCTACCGCTATGAAGTGGATCATTTGACCTTGTTGTTGTTGCGTATGGTCTTTGCCTTTCCCTTTTATGTGGCCATTGCCTTTCTATACAAGGGACAACATCGTGGAAAGATTGGCCCCAAAGATTACTTTTGGCTTATTTTATTGGGTTTCTTTGGCTATTACCTGGCCAGCTTGTTTGACTTTATAGGATTGCAGTACATAAAGGCAGGTTTAGAACGGATCATACTGTTCGTATATCCCACCATAGTGGTCCTACTCAACAAATGGATATTTAAACAACCCATCAGTTCCCAACAATGGTGGGCGATTGGGATTACCTACCTAGGGGTAGTGATTACCTTTTATCCGGAGGCCCAATTTTTTGGGGAGTCCGTGTATAAGGGAGGGGCCTTTGTTTTCTTGAGTGCCCTTTGTTTTGCCCTGTATATCGCGGGCAGTGGCCAGCTTATTCCCCGGTTTGGGGTGGTTCGTTTCACGGCCTATGGTATGATGGCATCCACCTTTTTTGTGGTGGCACATTATCTTATCAAAGGGGACGGACAGGCATTGAACCAACCCATGGAGGTGTATGGATTGGGAATTGCCATGGCTGTTTTGGCAACCCTTGTGCCCTCCTTTATGACCTCTGAGGCCATAAAACGATTGGGTTCCTCTACCTATTCCATTTTTGGGGGTTGGGGACCCGTTTCCACCATTTTACTGGCCTTTTTCCTGCTCGATGAACGTATCGGTTGGGTACAATGGTTGGGAATGGGAGTCGTCATTTCGGGAATTGCCATACTTTCCAAGCGGCGGGATATAGGCCATTAACCCATTCTATCAACAATGATTCCTACCTTTGTTAATTACTTTACCCCATTGGGGTTTTATCTTTTTATGGCACTTGTTATATTGCGTTTTTAGCAAAAACCCTATAAAATATGGCCGAGACCCAGTATACTGAAGACAATATTAGATCGCTCGATTGGAAAGAGCACATTCGTATGCGTCCCGGTATGTAC
>JBFOLQ010000047.1:0-4825 GCA_040830145.1 Flavobacteriaceae bacterium
AAGGCCATTAAAAAATGGATGGATGAGCACATAAGGGATACCTATGTAAGTGTCAATAATGATCACCAAGAATGTGATTTTGCCAATAACTGGGTAAAAAAATAACATGTCAGACGTAGCAGCTGTTCAGGATTTGGTGCAACGGCACCAAGCATTGAAAAAAGAGATTTCCAAGGTCATAGGGGGCCAGCATGAGGTAATTGACCAGATTCTTTTGAGTGTATATACCGGGGGACATTCGCTATTAATAGGGGTTCCGGGACTTGCCAAGACCTTGATGGTCAATACTATTTCCCAAGTATTGGGGCTTGATTTCAAGCGTATTCAATTTACGCCAGACCTCATGCCCAGTGACATTCTAGGAAGTGAGATATTGGACCAAAACCGTAATTTCAAGTTTGTAAAGGGACCCGTATTCGCCAATATTGTACTGGCGGATGAAATCAATCGTACCCCTCCCAAAACCCAGGCAGCCCTTTTGGAGGCCATGCAGGAAAAGGCTGTGACCATTGCCGGGGTGCGCCATGCCCTGCCCTTGCCCTATTTTGTGCTGGCTACCCAGAACCCTATTGAGCAAGAGGGGACCTATCCACTTCCAGAGGCCCAATTAGATCGGTTTATGTTTGCCATTGAGCTGAAATATCCTTCGGTGGATGAGGAGATACAAGTGGTAAAATCAACGACCACGGATGGGATGGCAACCGTGGATGCCCTGTTTACGGCCGATGAAATTTTGGCTATACAACAGTTGGTCCGCAGGGTTCCCGTGCCAGATAACGTCATTGGATATGCCGTTAACTTGGTAAATGCCACCCGGCCAGGAAGGGAATCCTCGTCTGATTTTGTAAATCAGTATCTGGATTGGGGCGCTGGCCCAAGAGCCTCCCAGAATTTGATTCTAGGGGCAAAGGCACACGCTTTGATCACAGGAAAGTACTCCCCGGACATAGAGGATGTAAAGGCAGTTTCAAAGGGAATCCTTCGCCATAGAATCATCAAGAACTACAAGGCCGAGGCCGAGGGTATATCCGAGGAACGCATTATTGAAAGGCTTTTATAGGGGGTCTTCCTATTTTTCCACCTCCTTTTTTTACGCAACCCCATAAGCAGGGGCATTATTTTACCAATTTCCAAAAAAGCTTTCGCGGGAGGAATAAAATTTCCTTTGCCCCGTTCTATTTCTTAATTTCGTGGAATTGTAGGAACTGACAAAAAAAAGCATATGGCATTTGATATCGATATGATCAAGGGAGTATACTCCCGAATGGCGGAGCGGGTCAATACAGCTAGGAAGATCGTTGGAAAACCTCTTACCCTTTCTGAAAAGATTCTTTATTCACATTTGTGGGATGGAAATCCGGATAAGGTATTTACCAGGGGTAAGGACTATGTTGATTTTGCCCCGGACCGTGTGGCCTGTCAAGATGCCACGGCCCAGATGGCCCTGTTGCAGTTTATGCATGCCGGAAAGCCCAAGGTGGCGGTCCCTACCACAGTACATTGTGACCATTTGATTCAGGCCAAGGTAGGTGCCAGTGCCGACTTAAAGAGGGCCAATGAAACAAGTAACGAGGTTTTTGATTTTTTGGGGTCCGTTTCCAACAAATACGGAATTGGGTTTTGGAAACCCGGTGCCGGTATCATCCACCAAGTGGTATTGGAAAACTATGCCTTTCCAGGAGGAATGATGATTGGGACTGATTCCCACACTGTTAATGCAGGTGGTTTGGGAATGATTGCCATTGGGGTAGGGGGTGCTGATGCTGTGGATGTCATGGCCGGGATGCCCTGGGAACTCAAGTTCCCCAAATTGATTGGGGTTAAATTGACCGGAAAATTATCTGGGTGGACAGCCCCTAAGGATGTGATTCTTAAAGTGGCCGATATCCTGACCGCCAAAGGGGGCACCGGAGCCATAGTGGAGTACTTTGGGGAAGGGGCGACTTCGATGTCATGTACTGGAAAAGGAACGATATGTAATATGGGAGCCGAAGTGGGAGCTACTACCTCCACTTTTGGATATGACGCATCCATGGACCGATATTTACGAGCCACGGACCGAGCTGATGTGGCCGATGCGGCCAATGCCGTCAGGGAGCATCTCACTGCTGACCCCGAGGTGTACCAAAACCCCGAACAGTACTTTGATCAGTTGATAGAGATTGACCTGAATACACTTGAGCCCCATCTCAATGGACCCTTTACGCCCGATTTGGCCACTCCCATTTCTAAAATGGGTGAGGCGGCCAAGGAGAATGATTGGCCCTTGAATGTGGAAGTGGGCCTCATAGGATCTTGTACCAACTCTTCATATGAGGATATATCCAGGGCGGCTTCATTGGCCAAGCAAGTGGCCGATAAAAATCTGAAGACCAAGTCAAAATTTACCATTACCCCGGGGTCTGAACAGGTACGTTATACCATTGAGAGGGATGGCTTCATAAATACTTTCAACAATATAGGGGCCACTGTCTTTGCCAATGCTTGTGGTCCATGTATCGGAATGTGGGACAGATATGGTGACCAAGCGGCCAATGGCCCCAGGAATACCATTGTACATTCCTTTAATAGAAACTTTGCCAAAAGGGCTGATGGAAATCCCAATACCTTGGCGTTTGTGGGATCTCCTGAGTTGGTAACGGCCATTGCCATTGCGGGCCGACTGGATTTTAATCCGGCTACGGATGCGCTTATCAATGAGGATGGTGAGGAAGTCATGTTGGATGAACCCAGGGGGTATGAATTGCCACCCGAAGGTTTTGCCGTGGAAGATGCCGGTTTTGTGGAACCCATGGAGGATGGCTCAGGGGTAGAGGTCAGAGTGGCCCCCACCTCAGAACGGCTACAGTTATTGGAACCCTTTGTACCCATTCAAGCAGATGAATTGCAAGGGGTCAAACTGTTGATCAAGGCATTCGGAAAATGTACTACGGACCACATATCCATGGCCGGACCTTGGTTGCGCTTCCGGGGACATTTGGACAATATAGCCAACAATACCTTGATTGGAGCGGTCAATGCCTATAATAAAAAGACCAACTTTGTCAAAAACCAATTGACAGGGGAATACGGAGGTGTGCCAGATACCCAACGTGCCTATAAAGCCAAGGGAATCCGTTCCATAGTAGTGGGTGACCATAATTATGGGGAGGGGTCTTCCCGTGAGCATGCGGCCATGCAGCCACGCCATTTGGGGGTTGCTGCGGTATTGGTAAAATCCTTTGCCCGTATCCATGAGACCAACTTAAAAAAACAGGGGATGTTGGCCTTGACCTTTGTCAATGAGAACGATTATGATTTGATTCAGGAGGACGATACCTTCAATTTTGTGGATATCGCTGATTTTTCCCCCGGCAAGCCGTTGACATTGGAAGTGGTACACGCCGATGGCAGTATTGATACAATTATGGCGAACCACACCTACAATAATCAACAGATAGGATGGTTTAAGGAAGGGTCGGCCCTTAATGTCATAAAAAAAGAAAACGCCTAAGGGGTAGCATAGGTTATTCCAATAAAAACTCCCGTGAATTCACGGGAGTTTTTTAGTTTTGGTGAAATACATGATTCCAGTGAAGAAAAAAACACTGCTCAACCTTTTGCTCTTTGCCTTTGTGCTTTCTTTTTTTGTAACCCCCATTGGGTACCATGCCAAGGTATGGCTGAATCAATTGTTTTCAGGATCGGCAGTAATTGTTCCTGAGGAAAAGAGGGAAAGATTGCCCAATTACAATTGGCGCTTAAAGGATGGAAATTGGGACTTTTTCAGCTTTGACCGCTCTAAGGGCCAAGTAGTCTTCATCAATTTTTGGGCCTCATGGCATTTGCCGTGTGCCGCAGAACTGGCCGATATTCAAAAACTTTACGACGACTATGGTGATCGGGTGCATTTTTATTTGATTACCAATGAAATGAGAGAACCAGTGCAACAGTTTATGGCCGAAAAGAAGTTCACATTTCCCGTTACCTATCAAATAATTGGTGACCCGTCCCCCTTGGAACTATTAAAGCCGCCAGGGAGCTATATTCTGGACAGGGAAGGGGATATTGTAGTAAAACAAAAGGATATCGCAGATTGGGACAATGCCAAGATTAGGGCCCTTTTGGATGAACTATTGGCTGAGTAGTGTCTATAAGACTTTTGCCTTACGTTCTGGTTTGTGTGGGACTTAAAACCAACTTAAGTGGTATTCAATGGAATTTTATAGCGGACAATTGTGCCATTGTTTCCTATCCATGACCCATTTTTGGGTGCCACGTTGAACGTTCCCTTGCCATCTATTCGATAATTTCTACGGCGTATCCAAAGACTTGAACCACATTGTTTGATGCTTTCCCCATGCCATGGTCATTGGCGAAGATGGTAAGGAAGCCTATTTAAAAAGATTGGGGTAGTGCCCAGATCGCTATTATATTTAATGGTCAGCAGCTTCACCAATCAAATTTAAAACTTCATCGGCTACAAATTTTCCACTGTTTGCAAATGATGCTGTTATCAACCTGTTTTTCGAATCCACGATTTCGTGATTTCGCTTCTTTTCGTGATCATATACCTTTAAATCAGCACCTCTTTTTAGTAATTCTGTTTCCATATCATACGGCAACAATTTGCCAAAATCAGATTGTTCCATTATGTTTTTTTCATTCCAACTGGGGAAACTTGTCATTGTTTTACCTTTTACCAGGTACTCCCCCGATTTCAATTTCACGTCAATGAGGGTCGCAGTTCCGTGACCAATTGTTCCTATTACACCTCCAGCATCATAAATCTTGGATATAATATGAAGAATGTCCTCGTTATTATGGGTATCCCAGAATTGGCCAT
>JBFOLQ010000048.1:0-10170 GCA_040830145.1 Flavobacteriaceae bacterium
CTGTAGGCCGCTGCAATGAGTCCCAACATAAAAGTGATGGACAACGTAAGACCCAGACCGCTATTCAAGGCCACTTCAGGAAAGAGCAAATCGGTTTTGGGTTGCCCGTCCATCAAGGGAATGGCGATGCCATGTTTTTTGGAATAGATATACAGCAAGGCTCCCAATAGCATGAATAAAAAGGTGACCCCCACCAGTACAAAGCTAAAGGAAACCATATTTTTCTGGGCATCCCCCAAGGATTTACAGGTAAGGTTCTTTTGCATCATGTCCTGGTCCAGGCCGGTCATGCAAATCGTAATGAACATACCTCCCAGAAAGGACTTTAGAAAATGGTTGCGCGCCAGAAAGTCATCCGTGAATAAGAATTTATTGTAATGTTTCAGTTCATCAGAAGCCAAAAACTCTCCAAAAGTCCAGTCCAACTCTTTATTTATCAATACAATTGATAGTATTACGGCCAAAATCATGAAAGTGGTCTGTAGGGTATCGGTCCAAACGATGGTCTTGATACCCCCTTTGTTGGTATAGATCCAAATCAATAAAATGGAAAAGATTACGGTAATCTCAAAGGGAACCCCAAAATCATCAAAGACAAATTGTTGGAGGACAATGGCTACCAAAAAAAGCCTGAAGGCCGCTCCCAATACCCGCGACACAAAGAAGAAAAAGGCTCCGGTCTTATGGCTCACGGGGCCAAAACGTTGTCTTAAATACTCATAAATGGAAGTCAGGTTCATTCGGTAGTAAATGGGTAAGAGCACAAAGGCCACTACCAAATACCCTACCAAATACCCCAGCACCACCTGCATATAGCTAAACTGGGAACCCTCGACCCATCCTGGAACTGAAATAAAGGTGACACCGGATAGGGAGGCGCCTACCATTCCAAATGCCACTAAATACCAAGGCGACTGTTTCCCGGCCTTAAAAAAGTCCTCATTGTTGTCATTTTTGCCTGTAAAATGGGAGATTATCAGTAAAATTCCAAAATACCCGGCAATGAGTAAGAGAATGTGGGATGGCTCCATAGAATTACTATTGTTCTTGAATGACCTAGGGCTAAATTACCTGTGGGATGCCATTGGGATGGACCGCCCATCCAACAATATTCCCACCAAATCAGGGTATGGGATTGAAACGACCCTTTCCCTGACACGTCAAAGTGAGTGCAATGCTGACACACCCAATTGCTAAAACCGCCATAGGATTTTTCCAAATTTTCAAATGATGGGGCATAAAGCAAAAATAGTGTTTAATTTTGGGGTATGGATTTTTCATCGAAACTCTTGGAAAATGCAGTGTATGAAATGTCACAACTTCCCGGTATCGGTAAGCGGACGGCCCTTCGGTTGGTGCTGCACCTTTTGAAGCAGCCTGAGAGCAATACGGTGCATTTGTCCAATGCCCTTTTAAAGCTTCGAGGTACTGTAAAGTTCTGTAAGAGTTGTCATAACATATCAGATGTTGAGATCTGTGAGATATGTGCCAATCCTAAACGCGACAAAGGCGTGGTATGTGTGGTAGAGGATATCAGGGACGTCATGGCCATTGAAAATACAGGTCAATATCAAGGGCTATACCATGTTTTGGGAGGCAAGATCTCACCCATGGAGGGAGTGGGCCCCCAGGACCTTACCATTGCCAATTTGGTGGAAAGGGCCAGGGCAGGTGAAGTACGGGAAATTATTTTTGCCCTAAGCTCCACCATGGAAGGGGACACTACCAACTTTTATATTTTCAAGCAGTTGGAAGGAACGGATATAGCCACATCCACATTGGCCCGTGGAGTGGCCGTTGGGGATGAACTGGAATATGCGGATGAAGTGACCTTGGGCCGAAGCATTATCCATAGAATTCCGTTCGAAGGATCCTTAAAGGCAAATTGAACAAACACAATAAAAGAGCATAATTTTTGTTATTTTTGCAAAAATCAACGCATTTACGGCACTTGAATTATTAAAATGGCAAAATTTGAATTAAAATTACCGAGAATGGGGGAAAGTGTGGCTGAAGCTACATTGACGTCATGGCTTAAGGAAGTGGGGGATACTATTGAAATGGACGAGGCGGTCTTTGAAATAGCCACCGATAAGGTGGATTCAGAAGTGCCCAGCGAAGTGGAAGGCGTCCTAGTGGAAAAGCTTTTTGAGGTAGATGATGTAATTCAAGTGGGCCAAACCGTTGCCATTGTTCAGATAGAGGGAGATGGTGGGGAAACCGATACCGAAACACGGACCGAAACACCTCCTTCCATTATCGAAGAAGAGGAAGAAAAGGTTACGGAAGAGGCCATACAACAGGCAGAACAGGTATTGACAGTGGCCCAGGAGACTGTATCCACGCCCGAACCTGTTGTTGCTTCGGAACGCTTCTATTCACCCTTGGTCCGTAATATTGCCAAGCAAGAGGGAATAGCTACATCTGAACTGGATGCCATACCAGGTACCGGTAAGGAAGGTCGCTTGACCAAAAAGGATATATTGGCCTATTTGGAAAACCGAAAGCCGGAGATGACCCCACCTTCAGGAATGGGTCTCGAGACAAAATCCCAGCCCAAGGTGGAATCCGCTTCCACGACCGTGTCCGCTCCCAAACAACCTGTGGTATCACCACAGGCCTCCATGGTGGGTGATAATGAGGTAATCCCCATGTCTCGTATGGGTAAGTTGATAGCCAAACACATGAGCGAGAGTGTTTCTACATCTGCCCATGTACAGAGCTTTATTGAAGTGGATGTGACCAATATCGTGAACTGGCGCAATAAGGTTAAGGTGGCCTTTGAAAAAAGGGAGGGGGAGAAACTTACTTTTACACCCATTTTCCTGGAAGCCGTGGCGGCAGCTTTGAAAAAGTACCCCTTGATGAATATTTCCGTGGATGGGGACAATGTCATCAAAAAGAAAAACATCAATATTGGTATGGCCGCGGCCTTGCCAGATGGCAACCTGATCGTACCGGTCATCAAAAATGCCGACCGACTCAATCTCGTGGGCATGGCAAAGGTGGTGAATGATTTGGCCAACAGGGCCCGGGGCAATGCCCTAAAGCCAGATGAAGTGCAGGATGGTACCTATACCGTAACCAATGTAGGGACCTTTGGGAGCGTTTTTGGCACACCCATTATTAACCAACCCCAGGTGGGTATTATGGCATTGGGGGCCATACGAAAGATACCTTCGGTCATTGAGACCCCAGAAGGTGATTTTATAGGAATCCGTCATAAAATGTACCTGTCCCATAGTTATGACCATCGTGTGGTAAATGGCGCCTTGGGTAGTATGTTTGCCAAGAGCGTGGCCGACTATTTGGAGGGATGGGATATGAACAGGGAGGTTTGACATGATTTTTCTTAAATCTTAACAGATGGTTTTGAACCGTATATGCGGGAATACCGAAAGGAAGTACTTTTCTTTTTTTGTACTTATGCTTTTGGTTTCAGGGGCCATTTTGGCCACCTTGGGTTGCAAAGAATCCGTTTCGTTGGAAAAGGGGCAAAAAGAGTCCCCAGTATTACTTGAAACCCCTGATAACAGTGAGCCGGTCCCGAGACCACAGCTTACCCTGGAACAGGCCAATCAATTGGCAGAACTGCCCTTGGCCTGCATACAGACCGAATACCCCAACAAATTGGGGCAGACCTTGGGGGAGAAGAACGATATGGGGGAGCCCCATGTACTGCATCCCGCATTCTATGGCTGTTTTGACTGGCATTCCTCAGTGCACGGGCATTGGTCGTTGGTAAAATTGTTGAAATCATTTCCCAATCTGGAAAAAAAGAGACAGATTGAAGAAAAACTGCTACAGAACATTTCGCAGGACAACATTGCCAAAGAAGTGGCCTATTTTCAAAAAAAGCACAATAAAAGCTATGAGCGTACCTACGGTTGGGCATGGCTGTTAAAGTTGGCAGCAGAGCTGCATACTTGGGATGACCCACTGGCAAGGAAATTGGAGGACCGATTGGCCCCTTTGACACAATTGATCGTGGACCGCTATATTGAATTTTTGCCCAAACTTAAATACCCAATTCGCGTGGGCGAGCACACCAATACTGCTTTTGGGCTTTCCTTTGCGTGGGATTATGCCAAGACCCTTCGGGATGATCAACTTAGGGAACTGATTGGCAAAAGGGCAAGGGATTTTTATCTTAAAGATACGGCCTGTCCCATATCCTGGGAACCGAGTGGGTACGATTTTCTTTCTCCCTGTCTGGAGGAGGTGGATTTGATGCGACGGGTACTGGGCGAACAGGAATTTGATCTATGGGTGCAAGGCTTTATGCCACAGTTGAAACAAGCGGGGTTCAGGATTCCTGTGGGAGAGGTGTCGGACCGTACTGATGGAAAATTGGTGCATCTTGATGGACTCAACTTCAGCAGGGCCTGGGTGTTGTATGGCCTGGATCGCCATTATGACGGGTATGGACACTTGGCCCGTCTGGCCAACGAGCATGTGAGGTATTCCATGCCCAATTTGGTCGGCGATTCCTATGAAGGTGGCCATTGGTTGGGTTCCTTTGCCATTTATGCATTGGATCAGGCAGTGCCGACCGGTCAGGAATAGTACTTTGTTTTCTGTACCCGGACTTGACCGGTTTTCGACGCTTATCAGGTCCAAAACCAATTGACTTTCGTGTTTTTTTCCAAATTTTACAGATATCCATAAGGTGTGGGCCTAAAGGGTGAAAGTCTTGTGGGGCAGTGCTAGGGGGTACTATGTCATTTTTTGTAAACGATTTGGTCCTGTGCCAAAGGCACATGGATTTGATTCCGCTACACATTCCCATATCTTTGCACCCAAAATAAAGGCATGGAACTAAAGCTCACCCGACCCATTTGCTTTTTTGATTTGGAGACCACCGGTACCAATGTGGCCAAGGACCGCATCGTGGAGATTTCCATTTTAAAGGTGTATCCCAATGGTAACAAGGAAAGTAGGACATGGTTGGTAAATCCGGGAATGCCCATTCCCAAGGAATCAACGGAGATTCATGGAATATCTGATGAAAAAGTGGCCAATGAACCTTCATTTAAGGAACTTTCGAAAGAAATTCACCTTATGATCAAGGGGAGCGACCTCGGAGGATTCAATTCAGACCGTTTTGATATTCCCCTCCTGGCCGAGGAAATGCTTAGGGCGGACATTGATTTTGATATGAAGGGGACCGTTTCCGTGGACGTACAGGCCATTTTCCATAAGATGGAAAAACGCAATCTGGAAGCTGCCTATAAGTTCTATTGCGGTAAGGACCTTACCAATGCCCATAGCGCTGAGGCAGATACCATGGCCACCTATGAAGTGTTACTTTCCCAATTGGACAGATATCCTGAATTGGAGAACAATATTAAAAAGCTATCCGAATACTCCCATCGTAGAAATTCAGTGGATTTTGCAGGATTCATTGCAATGGACCCCAAGGGATATGAGGTTTTTTCCTTTGGCAAGCACAAGGGGAAAAAAGTGCACGATGTCCTGGAACAGGAACCGGGATATTTTGGTTGGATATTGAATGCCGATTTTCCCCTCTATACCAAAAAGGTGTTGACGCAAATAAAATTGAGCAAACTCAATAATAAGCTGGATTGATGGGGCCGAAAAGGCAGATTTTTTTACTGATGTCCCTTTGTTGGGGATACACCACCATGGCCCAAGAAGTACTTTTTGAGGGGCATGTGTACGATAGTGGAAACAAGAAACCAATTCCCTACGTAAACCTAAGTTTTTTGAATACCCTAAAGGGAACATCCACCGATGAGGAGGGGCATTTCTTTTTGGATATACCGGAGGCGTACCTGGAAAAACAGGTGCATATTTCCTCCTTGGGTTATAATGATACCATTGTATTGGCCAAGGACATCCATAGTGCCCAGCGTATTGAAATGACGGAAGAATCCTTTGAATTGGATGAGGTAGTTTTGGTTGAGAAGTTGGACCATACCTATGTACTCAACCCCATTATGCCCCATGATTTAACCAGTGGGTTTTCCTCTTCATATACCCCTTGGGTGCTGGCCCTTTATTTTCCCAATATCGGAGCCCAAAAAAAATATGTGGAAAAAGTGACCGTATTTGTACAGCGAAAAACGGAGTTCAGACGGGAAGCATCCAAGTTTCGGCTGAGAATATATGACGTGGACCCGGAAACAAAAAAACCAAGGCACGATATTTTGCGAAAGAGTGTAGTGATCCAATCCAGCGTAGATAAGGATTTTGTGTCCATCGATGTATCCGCATTGAACATACAAATGCCGCAAGAGGGGATATTCATCGGACTTGAATGGCTTTTTGTACCGTATAATTGGTATAAGAGCACCGTTTTGGATGATAGTTCTGGTGCTAAAAAGGTAGAAGATCGTTTTGCACCCACCTTTGGGGGTGTTTACAACAGAAATGCCAATTATAGGGCCATGGTATATGGCATGGGCGAATGGAACGATTTTGTGGTCATGTCCAAGGACCGCACCAAGAATTTTATTCCGGCCATTAGTTTAAAGATAGCCAGGGAGTAAAAATTTCATGAAATATATGTCTTATTTAATCTCGTGAGACTTTGAAAAAGGGATTCTACAGAGAAGGCATGACTAAGGGAAAATATACAACTACGTATCAGATTGATGGGCAATTCCTGGGTTAGGAAGTTATCATCATGGTCTTTTCCTTCCTCCAATACCGAAGCCAATGGATAGGCCCAAATAACTATTGTCAACCGTTCCTGCCATTCGCCCATCCAGAATTTGAATATCTGCTTTTGGGATAACGTTATACTCCAATCCAATTCTGGTAAAACCCAGTTCAAGCCCTCCTCTTATTAAAAAGCCTAGTTGATTATTGACACTTCCCTCCAATGTACCCGAAGAGCCATTTCGCTCAGAAACATCTATGTTGTTGAAGATATAATATCCCATACCGAATCCTAGGTATGGACGATAAAAATTATCATTCAAGAAATAATCATAGGTAGGTACAAATGAAATGACGCCATTGTCATGCGTGCCATCTATAAAAAAAGAAGAGCTATCATCAATTTTAAATTTTTGGGGATTTAAAGCAATTCCAAACCTCAATCCTATGATGGCATTTTTTGAACTTTTAATTTTAGGTTCAACATTGAACATCAACCCCAAATTTTCAGAATCGGTGTTCAAGAGAAACCCTGGTTCTATTCTTAATTTTGCTTGAGCATTTGTATTGGGCAACCAAAAAAATAAAATCAATGGTAACAAATTTATCATTCTCATAAGTGTAGTATTTTTGTTCAATACATTAAATTTAGAACGCTGGTTTTTCTTTCCAATTGTTGTTGTAGGCTGCTGATTTTTTAGTCCTAAAGCGTATTTTTTTGGAATATTCAAGAAGAACACAGTGCTTTGTTTATTTATGTGAAACCTGCGTTACGTCGCAGACTGATTTGGGAAGCCTATGTCTGTGGCCTACCTTCTAAATTCCCGTACAAAGGACGGGTAAGGTGGCCCGTTGCAAAAAGGGATGAACAATATGGGATGAGGACTCGTGAACCAATGAAAGCCATCATTGTCTTACGTCTGATATCTTAAGTCTTACCTTGATATCCATCATTCCACGAAATTTTGAAATTAATCATGTAACCTAAACGTATTCATGTGAAACTTATATGTATCGGTAGAAATTATGCAGCACATATAGCGGAGTTGGCCAATGAACGCCCCAAGGAACCGGTAGTCTTTATAAAACCGGATTCAGCCATTCTGCCTCGGGAACAGGACTTCTTTATCCCTGATTTTTCCGATGATATCCATTACGAGGTAGAGGTGTTGGTAAAAATCTGTAAGGTGGGTAAACATATAGACGAACGTTTTGCGCCCACGTATTACGATGAGATTGGATTGGGGATAGATTTCACGGCACGGGATTTGCAGGCCCGTTTAAAGGAGAAAGGCCTGCCCTGGGAAAAGGCCAAGGGCTTTGATGGGGCGGCAGTCATCGGCCATTGGGTCCCCAAGGGAAATTTTCCGGACCTGGGTGCATTGGATTTCAAATTGTTGAAAAATGGTCAGATAGTACAGCATGGCAATACGGCCCGTATGCTCTGGAAGATTGATGAACTCATCGCTTATGTATCAAAGTTCTTTACCTTAAAGAAAGGGGATATCATTTTTACAGGTACTCCCGCGGGGGTTGGCAGCGTGGACACAAATGACTATCTTTCTGGTTTTTTGGAAGGTGACGAGTTTTTCAATTTAAAGATTAAATAATGATATACAACCTAGAGAAGATCAATGATATGGCTGATGGCGACCAAGATTTTATTGTATCGGTCGTTGCTACTTTTATTGAGGAAGTGCCCCAGGACTTGGCAAGTCTTGAGAATGCCCTGGAGGCAAATGATCATGATCAGGTATATAAGCTGGCACATAAAATCAAGCCGAACGTAGATCTTTTGGGCATGGAGCAAACGCGTCTTGCGGCACTTGAAATGGAGACCTTGGGAAAGAATGGGGCAGATATCCATGAAATAAAGGCCATATTTCCTACGCTTAAAACCGATATCCACCAAGTTGTGGGTGAATTAAAAAAGGATTTTGGCCTATAATGTTCGCTGAGATCATCACCATAGGGGATGAAATTCTCATAGGTCAGGTCGTTGATACCAATTCGGCCTTTATCGCTAAGCAACTCAACAAGATAGGGGTTTCCATTTATCAGGTCACTTCGGTACAGGATGATGGGGAACATATTTTGAAAAGTTTAGGGGATGCCTCAAAACGCGTACAACTGGTTGTTTTAACAGGGGGATTGGGCCCTACAAAGGACGATGTGACCAAGCATGCCTTTTGTCAATTTTTTGGGGACCACTTGGTGAACGACGAAGCTGTATTGGCCCATGTGGAAGCTCTTTTTACCACATATGACGTCCCTATTTATGAAGAGAATCGGCAACAGGCTTTGGTCCCTTCAAGGGCCCAGGTACTGCATAATCCATTTGGTTCGGCCCCAGGTTTATGGATGGAGCATCAAGGAACGGTATTTGTATCATTGCCCGGTGTGCCCTATGAGATGGAAAACCTTATTCGGAATGAGGTGATTCCCAGGGTAGAAAAACATTTTGACCGACCCTATATCCAGCATAGGACCCTAGTGACCTATGGGATGGGGGAAAGTGCCATTGCCAAGAGAATTGAGGAGTGGGAAAATGCCCTTCCTCCCTTTATAAGGTTGGCCTATTTGCCCAGCTTGGGCCGGGTACGGTTGCGATTGACGGCAAAGGGATCTGATAAGATGGCACTTCAAACCTCATTGGACAGGCAACTATCGCACTTAAAGGAATTGATTCCTGAACTGGTGTATGGAGCGGACGATGGGGAAACCCTGGAAGGTGCCGTGGGCAGGTCATTGGCCCAAAAGAAAATGACCTTGGCAACGGCCGAGAGCTTTACCGGAGGGGCTATAGCCCAACGTATAACGGCCATTCCAGGGGCATCAACGTATTTCGTGGGTGGGGTGGTACCTTATGCCACCGAAGCAAAGGTTGGAGTGCTCGGGGTGTCGGGAAAGATTGTTGAACAACATTCTGTGGTGAGCTCCCAAGTGGTGGAGGCCATGGCCCTTCATGCCCAAAAACTTTTTAAGGCCCATTTTGCCATTTCCACTACGGGCAATGCGGGCCCAACCAAAGGGGATTCCAGTGCTGAGGTGGGTACGGTATTTATCGGAATTGCCTCGCCTACAGGGGTGTCTTCACATACGTTCAACTTTGGAAAGAACCGCCATAGGGTGGTGGAAAAGTCGATTCACAAAGGGTTGGAACTTCTTTGGAAGGAAATAGAAAAATTCTAGGAGGAGAATTTTGTGCATCCCTTAAAATGACGTAAATTTGCAGCCTGTTTAAAGAAAAGCACAGCGCCATGTCGAAAGTTTGTGAGATAACGGGAAAAAAGGCCATGACGGGGAACAATGTTTCATTCTCCATCAACAAAACGAAAAGAAGGTTTAATGTAAATCTTTCCAAAAAACGTTTTTACATTCCAGAGGAAGACCGATGGGTGACGCTCAAAGTATCGGCCAAGGCGTTGAAGACCATTAATAAAAAAGGGATTTCGGCCGTACTAAAGGAAGCTAGGGCCGAGGGATTGATTAAGTAATCCTTAAAAAGTAAAGAAAATGGCAAAGAAAGGCAATAGGGTACAGGTC
>JBFOLQ010000049.1:0-4712 GCA_040830145.1 Flavobacteriaceae bacterium
ATTGCTCTCATCGGCATCAAAGGCGTAGACCAAGGCTTGGGTGGCTGGCACCTTCCCCCAGTCCGTGGTATATACCAGTTCATTTTCCGTGGAGATGGGCAATCCGTTCACGTATTGTTTTCGACCATCTTTTAAGATGTCCTCCGAAATATTTCCCAAATTAATGACCAACTCCCCAGGATCCACAGCTATGCCATCCACATAAGGGTCCAAGACCCAGAATTGGATGAATTCCACATTGGACTGTTCAAAATTGGTACTGCTCAAAGGGCGCATTATTCCGGCCCACTTGTCCCCTTCGGCCTCTCCCTCAAAACCTGGGTTATCATTATAAGGCCCCTTTATATTCGGATAATAAGCGAGGTCCAAAGTTGCCTGTACCCGGGTTTGGCCCTGGGCCACATCCTGCTCAGGAAATACTTCATCAATAAACACCCTACGGGTGGCATTGGTGGAGATATCACCATCGTTCATTTCAGAGGGTCGCTGGTTCCCATAGAAAATAGGGTCAATCGTATACCAAGCCATTTTTGCCCTTTGGTAGCCTACTTCCAACCCTGACACCCCATCGGTATATTGAAAAGGCGGGCTGGCCAATGTCCATCCCAAGGCAGAACGAATATCGATCAAGGCCTGCGCTCCCTCAAAATCATCTAGGTAAGTGGTTGTTTCCCCTTGAAAATCTGCATTCTTGGGCGAATTGGGTCGCAACCAGGCCGCTTCAGCCCGAATGGATACATTTGAAGGGGCATCGGTATCGATGTTCGGAAGTTTGTTCACAAGGCGGGTCAAAAAAGGCACCTCTGTGGAAAAATTACCATTGACCCCAAAAATGGTATTGTTCACGGGTTCAATGCCATAATTTGATTTTTGGGTCAGGGGTCTTTCGTGCAAATTCAACAACGTACCCCCCAAGACAAAATTCTCGTTGAACTTGTGCTCTACGTTCACTCCAGAGAAACGACGTGTCTGTTGTCCAAATACCGCATTGTTCTCCACAGAAATGTTAATGGGAACATTGGAGGCCTCCAAACTGGGGTCCAAAATCTGTACGGTCCCAGCCTGATAGTTAACGGTATAATCTATTCCTTCCTGCAATTGCCGTCCTCCGGCCGTTACCCGTACCGAACCACGGGGTACGTTAAAGGCGCCAATGGGAATACCGTTGTTTCCCTCAGATTTATACCGCCCCTTAATGACAAAACGGTTCTTCTCGGCTTCCTCCAGGGCATCAGCCTTAGTAGAGGCATACATATTCCGGAAGACATATTTCTTTTGATTCTCGTTGTAGTTTTGATCATTGGACACATCGTAGACGCCCCCTCCCAAACGACCAAAAAGATATTCCCCAAAGGGCTCAACCTTCGTGAAAATGATGGTACCATCCTCAGTATTGACCGTTAGTCCGGGGATAAAGTCAAAAAAGCCATCCCCCCCACTCTGCACATCATTATATACGTTGAGCCGGTCAAGGTTAAAGACATCCAAAAGGATATCTTCCTGTAGGCCATCAGGCCATCCACTACCTGGACCTTCCTCAACTGGAGTAATATAGTTTCTGGGAGTGGGATCTGAATAAAGGATGTTAAGCTTAAAGTCTTCCTGGCTCAACCGAAAGGCCCCTGTTGCATACACGTTTTTCATCATCAGGTCCCATATGGGATCTGAAACCTGGGTAATGCTACTCTTCAACAGTTTCAATACCAATGTATTGTTCTCTATAATGGGTTGTTGGGGACCTGTAGAGCCAATTGTTGTGGCATCAACCCCCCCATTGGCAAATTCCCCGACCTGAAACACTTCGCCATTATACGTATACTGAAAGGCAACCCCTAAAATTTCGTCATTGCTCAAACGCTGGTTCAATGATATGTACCCCAGTTGGGAATGAAAATCATAATCACGACCGGGTTCCAATTTCCTTGCATTCTCCAAAAAGGCATAGTCAAACCCTTGATTGGGTTGGTACCCAGCTATATTGAATCCGGACTCGATGGTCGCAATGTCCCGTATGTCTTCCGTAAGGGCCCCTCCCTGCCCTATTTTTGCAGGATCGTAGGCATTGGCATTGTTTCTAGGCAATTGTATAGGGCCATTTCCGTTTCCTCCTGTGCTAAAAAAAGTTGCTGGGGCACCTCCTTGGATTCCTATTCGGGTATTCTCTTGACCATCAAGGCCCAATTCGGTCTCTCCCAAATCTTGGATGGCCACAACATTACGCACATTAAGGGTCTGTTGGTTACGGTTGGTCACCCATACCTCTAAACGGGTAATCTGCACTTGGCTGCGAATAAACGGATAACTCTCAAGGGCCACATCGTAATTGTCCCTAAAATAATGGGCCAGGAAAAAGTGTTTGTCCTCATCGTAATCAAGGGCCGTAAGTGAAAACTCGTTTAGGGTTCCTCCCCCCTGGGCCACTACGGTATTATTCTGTGAACGCTGCTCTGAGAAAACCCCTGTAATGGTAGTTCTACCAAACTGAAGTTGGGTCTTGATACCAAAAAGGCTTTGCGCCCCTGTGATCAAAGAACTGTTGAGGGGCATGTTCACATTCCCCACTTCAATCGATTGGATGATATCATCCTCCGTTGGGGTATAGTCAAGTTTTACAATGTTCTGGAAATCAAATGTGGCCTCCGTATCGTAATTGGCACTTACTTGGAGTCGTTCCCCTATCTTGCCCAACATACTTAAACTGATACGTTGATCAAAATCAAAAGAGGTATTGGTCCTATTTCTCGGCGATAGGGCGGGATTGTCATTCTTTTGCCAAATAATCCCCAAATCCATCGCCACTGAACCCTGTGGAATTACTTCTATGGTATTTCCACCAAAGATGGTTTCAAAAAAGGAATTGTTCACATAAAAGTTGGGCAGTAGATTCTTTCGGGCTTCCTCACTTCCCTCCTTTTTCCCGGAAAAGGCATCGGACTTTTCCTTAAAATAGTGCTTCATATCCTCTTTCCGCACCATTTCAAGATATTCCTTCGGAGTGAGGATAATGGGATACCCTATATCAAAACCACCAATACTCTCATTGTAAACATAGCGGTCCAGTTTGGGGTCATAGATATACTTGGCCACAATACTGTCCGGATTTTCCAATAAAATCTTACCAAGGGAAATCCCTGTTTTCACAGAGTCCTGGGCCTGCCCGGCTTGTGCCCCTTCTGTTTCCTGTGACCACGCCCATGTGCCCACAAGAACCATAAGGGGGCATATGATGAATTGCTTAAATGAAAATTTAAGATTGATTGTTGCCCCGTTTTTCAAACTTATCACAAATTTTTGAGCGCGAGTTTGATGATATTCTCCACGCTTTGGGAAGGATCTTGTGACAGTACTTTTTCAACAGCCCTTTCTGCCTGTTTTTTGGCAAAGCCAAGAACCTCTAAAGCACATAACGCTTCATCTTTATTTGTATTGTTCGAAGGGGCGGAAACTTCATCAATATCATAGATTTTTAAAATCTTGTCCCTTAAATCCAAAATGGTGCGTTGGGCCGTTTTGGCCCCAATACCCTTTACGCCTTGTATTGTGGCCACATCGCCATTGGCAATCGCGTCCCGTATCTGCATTGGCGCAAGCGAGGAAAGCATGGTACGGGCAGTATTGGGTCCGATGCCCGAAACAGAAAGTAGCAAGCGGAATATTTCGCGTTCAGACCTTTCGGCAAAACCGTAAAGCGTATGGGCATCCTCCTTTACCTGTAAATGGGTATATATATGAATGCTCTCACTATCGGGGACCTTTGAAAAGGTATGTAACGAGATATTCACAAAATATCCAACCCCTCTGCATTCCACTACCAGATAGGTCGGATTCTTTTCAATGAGTTTTCCGGTAAGATGATGAATCATGTTATTCGTTGTTGGTTAGTTTGTTGGTTTGTTGTTCGTGTCTTGTTGTACATTGCTCAAAATACAATCACTCTTACCCCATAACCCTGCATTCTTAATTCCTCATCTAAAACCTCCTACTTCCCCATCCTGGATTTCTTACGTTTTTCACGCTCTTGGGCATCAATGACGGCCACTGCGGTCATGTTTACCATTTCTTCCACTGTGGAACCAAGAGGCAGGATGTGTGCCGCCTTTTTCAATCCTACAATAATAGGGCCGATGCTATCCGCATTGTTGAATTCCTTCAAGAGTTTATATGTGATATTGGCAGACTCCAAGTTCGGAAAAATAAAGGTATTCACATGCTGTTCTGCAATGTTGGAAAAGGGAAATTTGTCCTTTCTCATATCGCGATTAATGGCAAAATCAGCTTAGATTTCCCCATCAACGATCAGTACTGGGTTCCTTTCGTGCAATATCTCCACTGCCCGTCTTACTTTTTTGGCCTGGTTATGGTTTGAGGAACCAAAATTGGCATCTGACAACAGCGCAATGACCGGGTTAAACCCAAAGGTCTCAGCCACATTGGCCGTCATTTTGGTAATCTCCGCCAATTCCTCGGCACTGGGATCTATATTAATGGAGGTATCGGAGAAAAAGAGCGGGCCCCGCTTTGTCGCCATGATGTGCACGGATGCCACCCTATTGACCCCAGATGCCCTACCTATTACCTCAAATAGTGGTTTTACAACGGCAGGATACGCTCTGGAATACCCCGAGACCATGCCGTCCGCGTACCCGTTACAGACCATCATGGACCCATAATAATTGCGTTCACGCATCTTTTGACGGGCATGGTACAGGCTC
>JBFOLQ010000050.1:0-4888 GCA_040830145.1 Flavobacteriaceae bacterium
TATGGAGAGAATCCTACGCGAGGGTTGGGGTTTGCGCGAAAAGGGATAAATAAAAAGTCCCGGTTTGCGCCGGGACTTTAAACACTTACAACTTAAAAATCTTAGTAACCAGGATTCTGTACCAAGTTAGGGTTTGCCAGTAATTGAGGCAATGGTATGGGGAAAAGGTTTCTGGTAGCATTGTTCACTTCAGAAGCACCTTTGAATTCCCAAGCTCTTAGGTATTGGCCAAAACGAACCATATCGTTACGTCTCCATCCTTCCGCGAAAAGCTCACGGGCCCTTTCGTCCAGCAAATCACTTTCAGATACGGAACCCAATGGGGTGGCATCCCTTAGGGTCCTAAGCTCATTGACCATGGCAGTGGCATCACCACCACTACGCATCATGGCCTCAGCCTTCATCAAATGGGCATCGGCATAACGGAATTGTACACTGTGGTTTGTAAAGCCTCCAAATCGAGGGTTGTACTTAATGACACGAATACCGGTCTGCTCATTATTATTGATTAGGCTGGCCGCACCGTTTCCATCAACGAAATCCCTTTTGAATTGCAGGGGTGCACCCTGACGATCATTCAGGGCCGTACCATCCAAGGCATATTGCTGCCCCAATAGGAATCCGTTTCCTACGTTTGAGCCCACCTCAAAGCCATTTTCATCCGTAGTGCCGTCCCTTCCAGTAAAGGTCAGACCAGAAGGAGGAACCCCTCCCCGTCGTTCTTCCTGTCCATCCAATGCGGTTTCATCCAATTCAACACGGTTGTTATTGGCATCACCTTCAAAGAGATCAAAATATTCCGCTAGGGTACTAAATCCATTCCAGCCCCCACCACTAATACTAGTGGAGTTGTAGTGGAGCGTATTAAAGATTCGGTTTCCGACGGCCGTTTCAGTCCACCAAATGGTTTCGTTGTCAGCAGTCTCCCTGAAAATTTCAAAATAACCATCCTGAAGGGCGAAACCACTACCGGCAATAGCATCCACCAAGCTAATAACTGTGGACATGTCACCAGAATCTGGACTTCCTCCACCTCCGGTCAATTGGCTCAAATAGATATGCTTGTTCAGGAGTACCTTGGCCTTTAAAAATTGGGCAGCAGGTTTGGTGGGTCTTTTCAAAGCATCCATGGTGCCAGCGCTGGCATCCGGTAGGCCAGCGATGGCCGCATCCAAATCGGCAATGATAAAGTCAACGGCCGCTTGACCAGAGAGTACTTCTGGCACGGCGGAAGACGACAATTGCGTATCCCTAAAGGGAATTTGGCCATACAAATCCAAAATGGTCCACATGGAATAGGCTCTCAAGAAATTCGCTTCCGCTGCAGAGGCTGCAGAAGCCCCACTTCTAGAGTCCAGAATTTGGGAAGCCAATAATTGATTTGAATTCCATTGATCAAAAGGGGTTAGGATATCGGTTTCCTCAAGACCCCATTCGTGCTGATGCAATTTTCTCCAACGCCCGTTATCACCCCAGTCAGCTCCCCTGGTGGGTACCAAAAGGGCATCTGTTGTGACTTCGCGCATGGCATAGGTGTTTGCCTGATCTCCTAGCTGCCCGTTTACTTGACCAACTAGTTGATCGACAGCTGACGCAGGGTCTTCCAGACCTTGGAACCCTTCACTGATGAAGGAGTCCGTCTCTTCTATTTCCAAATCTGAACACGATGCCAAACCAAATAGGCCCAGTAAGGTGATCAAGTATATTTTATGATTGTTTATTTTCATGATTCAAACAATTTTTTAATTAAAACGATGCATTAATTCCAAATGTAAGGGTCAGCGGGTTAGGGAAAGCTGACCAGTCAATTCCCCTTGAGGGGATTTCAGAAGCATTTAAGTTACCGGTACTTACGGTTACCTCAGGATCAATACCACTATAATCCGTGATTAAGAACAAGTTTTGGCCGGTCAAGGAAAGCTTTAAGGTTTTAAAGGTTCCTTCCCCACTCAAGGGTACGTTGTATCCCAACGTAGCATTTTGAAGCCTTACAAAATCACCTTTCTCCAAGAATCGGGTGGAAACTGCTGTGGAAGCACCTCCATTTTCACCACTGGTGACTACATCTTGGGTCACGTTCCTAGCGGTTACCAACTGACCTGCATTAAAGAAGGAGTTGGCCGTGTTGTTGTATACAGAGAAACCAAACTGTCCTGAAAAGTAGGTGCTAAAATCCCAATTCTTATGGGTCACGTTCAAGGAAAGTCCCGTGGTGATGTCTGGGAGGGCATCTTCCCCTACAAACATCTTATCGGCATCAGGATCACCTACGCCATTGCCATCGACGTCCCTATAGGTGGGGTTGCCATCTGAATCAAAGCCTAAAAATTCGGCCATATAATAAGAGAATAGGGATTCCCCGGCCTCAAAACGTTGGGCAAAGGCCCCAGAAAGACCTGGACCGTTGATAGGGCCATAGTTCACAGCGCCTGCAAAATCCTTAATCTCATTTTGGTTATAAGCAATGTTGAAATCGGCCGAGAAGGTAGTGTCATCGTTTTGGATAAAATCATAACCAAGGGCAAGTTCAACCCCCTGGTTGATAACAGAGGCATCTACATTACCAAATTGGAATGGATTTGTGGATGGGGCGGCAGGAGGTGTACGTAACAGCATGTCCTGTGTATCCCTACGGTATACGTCTATACTACCATCGAAGCGATCGTTGTTAAAACCAAAGTCCAGTCCTACGTTAAAGTCCAAGGTGGTTTCCCACTTAAGGTCTGGCACATCGGTTGCCACGATTGAAAGACCATTTGCGTTGACAATTAGGTCATTGTTGATGCCCAATCCAGCAAATCGTTGACGGGCCACAAAGTTCCCATATCCCAGTCCTTCTTGGTTACCTGTAAGACCTGCACTCAAACGCAGCTTCAGGGTAGAAACATTATCTCCCACAAAATCCTCTTCCGCCAATTGCCAAGCGAAGGCACCGGATGGGAAGTAACCGTATTGGTTATCTGGACCAAAACGCGACGATCCATCAGCCCTCATGGTGGCAGTGAACAAATATTTATTGGCAATGCCATAATTGATTCGTCCAAAGAATGATTGCAATTCATCAGTGTTGTCAAAGGTATCGGCAACAATGGCCTGGACATCCCTTGTAAATTGGTAAGGGACTGCGTCAGTGGTCACACTTGGGAACAATCTGTTGACCTGAAGGCCAGACCAGTTGGTTCCGTAGTAGTACTGTTGGTACGAACCAGTAATGGTCGCAGCGGCACCATTGACGGTACTTCTTAAGTCCTTGCCCATTTGGTTAAGGTCCGTGGTTCCAAAACCGCGCCCAGAAGAATTACGGCCAAAAGTCCTAAAATCTTGATAGGCATATCCCACCAAAACATCCAAATTGGAATTATCGAATTCCTTTTTGTAGTTCAAGGTTCCCTCCAACGTCTTGTTTTCACGATTTAAGGTGTTATAGGTACCAAAGCCTGTACCTTCAATCCCTTGGAAGTTTTGAAGTAGTCCTGACAACACAGAAGTGTTTTCACTATCAGACTCATCGTACCCCAGGTTCACCTTACCGGAAAGTTCAGGAGTGAACTTATACTCCAAAGAACCATTTAAAAGGTACCTATTGGTATGGGTACGGTTTTGGGTTTCATTCAAGTAGTTGGCCGGTTGAATCTGTCCACCTCCGTCATCAAAGGTAGGACTGGCTGGCCAGGTTGGGTTGGCAGAGTAGGCCGCACCCAAAATATCACCCCGGAATCCTGCTGTACCACCTAAGGGAGGTTGTTGTCTGTTTACCCGGGCAATGGAAGCTTGGATACCCAATAAGAGCTTATCGTCCAAGAATCGGTGGTTCAGATTGATACGTCCGGTAATTCTTTCGAATTCAGAACGCTCCACAACACCAAATTGTTTACCGTAACCGAAGGTGGCCCGAACGTTCCCAGAACCGTAATTATGGGAGTACGCCAAGTTTTGGTTGGTGGATACCGCGTCGCGCAGTACATAATCCTGCCAATCTGTGTTTGCCCCATAATCGACGTTGGCCGCATTGCCCCCATATTGGGTAACCGCGGACAAGAATTGATTTCGGTCCAATAGATCAAATTGACGCACTGGCGTGGAAAGACTCACGTTGGAAGACCATTCAAATTTGCCGCCGGCTGCACCCTTACCGCTCTTGGTGGTAATGATGACAACCCCATTGGCACCACGCGAACCATAAATGGCGGTGGCAGAGGCATCCTTAAGGATACTGATACTTTCAATGTCGTTGGGGTTCAAAAAGTTCAATGGGTTCCCAACATCACTACTTCCTTGACCAGAATTACCTTGGGCATCCGTATTTTGACCAAAGAGAGCGACACCGTCCACTACAAAGAGTGGGTTGTTGTTGGCACGTACCGAGTTGGCCCCCCTGATATTTACTTGGATACCTGCTCCCGGCTCACCACTGGTCTGTTGAATGTTGACACCGGCTGTCTTTCCTTGAATCAACTGTTCCGGGGAAGCAATTACACCGCCGTTAAAATCTTCAGAGGTTACGGCAGCCACAGATCCCGTTGCATCCTTAACGGTTGTGGTACCGTATCCAATAATGACCACTTCCTCCAATGCTTGGGCATCTTCCTCAAGGGTCACATTAACAGAGGAACGGCCACTGACCGCAACCTCTTGGGTGGCATACCCAATGTAGCTGAACACTAAGGTGGCATCCGCACCTACATCGCTCAAGGTATAGTTCCCGTCAAAATCTGTCTGGGTACCATTGGTAGTACCTTTTACAAGGACACTGGCACCTGGCAGAGGCCCATTGGCATCAGATACTGTCCCTGAAACTTCTTGCGCCTGTGCTAGGCCGAAGCATAAAAATGCCCCAATAAGCACAAGGCTCCTTAGTAGCGTAATCTTCATAAAAGTTAGTTTTAAA
>JBFOLQ010000051.1:0-2171 GCA_040830145.1 Flavobacteriaceae bacterium
AAGACTGTTCAAGAGAGTGGGTTTCTGAAGCTTTTAATCTACACCCAAAGTCTTTACAACGCATGCTCACCAAGGAAAATTCAAACTTCGATGCAATAAAAGATAGAGTTCGTAGAGAGAGAGTTACGTATTACCTTTGCAACACAAATGCCTCATTCTCAAGAATAGCTGACTTAGTCGGATACAGTAGTCAGGCAACCCTCAGCAGAAGCTGTCAACGCTGGTTCTCCAAATCACCCCGAGAGGTTCGAGGGCTTAGCAAATCCGATAGACCTATATACGAACAAAACCCTAGTCACACTGAAATTCGGAATTTAGACACATGAGGGATTTATGGCACTTCACGACCTAGAAAAAGAAAAAAAGCGCGCCACAATAGTTAATCATATTATTAATATACTGATGGACGCAGAGCGCGAGGGCTACGACCCCAGAGGTATCGTGGATGAAGCTATGATACTGTTTACTTCTCCCACAAAAGACTGGGACCCTATAGAATAGTGAATTGCTACCGATTTTCCAGATATCTTTCAACCGGAGAAAATGGCATAAAGAGAGTTGTTTATGAACAACCCATGTCACCCCGAAGACATCTTGTCTATTTACTTTTTAAGCTGACGCCCTACTCCAACAATCATTAGCAAACCCAACATCACTACAAATCCATAAGGTGCTACCGGCACTCCAGTTGCATTTGAGCTTGTAAGCGGAACCCTGAGTAAAGGGGAAAGAACATACAAATGCCTAGATACAGCCGAATTACCTGTATAAGCCCAATTTTGATCGGTTAAATCATAATCGCCAACACCACACCCAGTACCTCCTGCGCCTATAGGACGAGTAGTATTGGGGGGAGGCCCCGGATCAGCGGCCATATTCCCGAACGCATCAAAGCCGGTATATGCAAAATTGGCAGGAGGTAAAACGTTTCCGTTTTCGTCAATATCAAACGTATTAATCAAATCAGTCCCACCACCGACTGCATTACCATCAAAGAGGTCGGACCGATTATTGGCTACCAAGTTGCCTGCGATATTATAAATGGGTTGGGTGATATTGTTGTTAAATGCGGGGCCACTCGCAGCTACTGTATTCGTGATAATTCCTAGAGCGTCCAACCTTTCATGAATATACAAAGCCTGCCAACCAGTAATGCTGCTGGTTAAGGTTCCCGTACTTGCCGCGGTAGTAGCCAGGTTAATTGCCAAAGTATCATCAACAGGAGTAATGGCCCCTCCTGTTGTATCAGGAGTAGGTCTTCCGTGACACAAGTTGGCCGTACCGCTAGTAGTAAAAATCACAAAAAATTCATCGCCAGGGTTTAGTCCCGCTGGGATAAGGGCAGCAGGAGCATCTACTTGGGCAAATACACTTCGACAGCTAAAAAGACATAACAACAATAGACTTCGAGCTATACGCATTGAAAAGGATTCCTTTCACTATGGTACTTTAGAATGAGTTCGCAACCGTATATTGATATTCAGTGTATTTCAAGCTGTATAATTACTGATCGCCACTTTAGGGCGTGACGTGTACTAAAAAAATGTAGGGGTGAGCCGCCACCAGCTCAATTGCTGTCTATAGAACCAAGAATCAGAACCAAGAATCGAAATTCATATGGACATCCCAGTCTGTTGCCCATTTGTGTAGTCAAATCGATACCATTTGAAGCTGTAAACACCTCTGAAGCCCCATTTTTTAGCAATAAAACCACCCTCAAAGGACTCACAATGCCGGGGTCAAAATCTCAATCAGACATTGAATGAAACATTTTCAACAAGAACACTTATCCAACGTCAAAATCGTTCATTATGAGTCGGCAATTGCCAAATAGAGTGATCAAGTTCGAAACGGTTGAAGATTTTCTTTGCATCCTCCACGCTCCACTTAGTCCAATCCTGGTCTAAGTGCTTTCCATACCAGACCTTGGAAAACTCCCAAATTTTATTAATTGCTTGAACATCCCCCATGGAAATTGAGTGGCGTCGACACCAATCCTCAACATCTTCTTTCGACTCAAACATAAGCATAGTGCTGCAGGTAAAGGTCACATTATCCCAGGCCTTAGCCATTGGAATGGGGAAATGAACAAACAGATCATCATTGACTATTTTCCCATCAACAATTTCAATCACTGTTTGCTTTGATTCTCCGCCCAAGGTCGTTGTGAT
>JBFOLQ010000052.1:0-5627 GCA_040830145.1 Flavobacteriaceae bacterium
AAACCCTGGTTTTATCGTCATACTTGACAACCTCTAAAAGCCAGGCCCTTGGAAAAAATCCTCTCTATTGACAATCTCACCAAAAAATATGGTCTGCTAACTGCCGTCAAAGACCTGACATTTACCATAGAAAAAGGCAATGTATATGGAATTTTGGGGCCCAATGGAAGCGGTAAGAGTACCACTTTAGGCATGGTTCTCAATGTGGTGAATCCTACCAAAGGGGACTTTTCGTGGTTCAATGGGGATATCACCACCCATGAGGCCCTAAAAAGGGTGGGGGCCATTATTGAACGGCCCAATTTTTATCCCTACATGACCGCCACCCAAAACCTGAGATTGGTCTGCAAGATCAAGGAGGTGTCCGAGGATAAGATTGAGGAAAAACTACAACTGGTAGGATTGTGGGAAAGAAGGAACAGCAAGTTCAAGACCTATTCCCTAGGTATGAAACAGCGCTTGGCCATCGCTTCGGCACTTCTGAACGATCCCGAGATATTGATACTGGACGAGCCCACCAATGGACTAGATCCCGAGGGTATCCACCAAATACGGGAAATCATCAAAAAAATTGCTGCCGGGGGTACAACTATACTATTGGCCTCCCACCTTTTGGACGAGGTTGAAAAAGTGTGTTCCCACGTGGTCATCCTCAGAAAAGGGGAAAAACTGTATTCGGGGCCCGTTGATGAAATGTTGGCAAGCCATGGCTTTTTTGAACTGAAGTGCCAGGACATGGAGAAATTGCGGCAGCTGCTGGAAAGTAATGCGGGCTTTGGAAAAATAGTTTCAGAAAACGGAATGATAACGGCGTATCCCAAAGAGGAAATGATGGCAGGGGAAGTAAACAAACTGTTGTTCGGACACGGGATTACCCTCTCACACTTGGTAAAGCGAAAGGAAAGCCTGGAAGAACAATTCCTAACCCTGACCAAAAAGAGTTGACAATGAACCACTGATTTCCACGAACAACTACCCGTATAACCAATAACAAAGAACCATTAAAGAACGAACAAACCCATGGTACGATTACTTCAAATAGAATTTATCAAACTTTGGAACAACCGGTGGAGTCGTATTCTGGTCATTTCCTACTTTGCCCTGCTCACTTCCATCGCTTTGGTCGCGGCCATTAAATTTGATATTGGCCCCATTAAATTCCACTTGGCCGAACAGGGAATTTTCAATTTCCCGTACATATGGCATTTCAACACATTCATCGCCGCCTTTTTCAAGCTGTTCCTCGCCGTGGTCATCGTTTCCATGATGGCCAATGAATACAGTAACAAGACCCTAAAACAAAATCTCATCGATGGGCTTTCGAAGAAAGAGTTTGTCCTTTCCAAATTTTTGACGGTTGTTTCCCTTGCCTTGGTATCAGCGGTCTTTGTCTTTATCGTTTCCCTGGTATTGGGTCTTATCTATTCAGATTACAATGAGTTTTCCATCATCTTTTCGGACTTGGAATTTATCTTCGCCTTCTTTCTAAAGCTCACGGCCTTCTTCTCATTCTGTCTCTTTTTGGGAATATTGGTCAAACGTTCTGCCTTTGCCCTGGGACTCCTATTTCTTTGGTTCATTGTGGAACAATTGCTATTTGGGCTTATGGGCTGGAAACTGGTTTCATGGGAAACAGCCTTGCGCATTAAAAACTTTTTTCCATTGGAGGCTATGTTCAACCTGATCAATGAGCCTTTTTCAAGATTGAACGCTGTACAGGCGGGTGCCAGTCAAGTAGGTGAAAAATTTGAGTTTGACTATCATCTCCACGGAGATGAAGTATTGGTCGTAAGCGGGGGGACTGTTCTCTTTCTATAAATTTCGTTTTTTTTATTAAAAAAGAGGGATTTATAGTATATTGTAGCGTTTGGAACGCTGCTATGAAAAATGCTGCCCTGATTCTATTTGGGTTGATGACCCTTCCCCTCTGGTCCCAAGGGCCTACCAGTACTTGGTATTTTGGCCGTGGTGCCGGTATTCGTTTCAATCCCAATGGTACCGTCACTGCTCTCACTGATGGAAGGTTGAATACCATTGAGGGATGTGCCACCATCTCAGATGCCTCTGGTCATTTGCTCTTCTATACGGATGGAATTACCGTGTACAACAGCAATCACCAAGTGATGGAAAATGGGCATGGTCTTTATGGCGACCCTTCCAGTACCCAATCGGCCATTATTGTGCCCCATCCCGGCAATGTGGATCAATACTTTGTTTTTACCGTGGATACCACGATCCATGAGGACGATCCCGATCGTGGACTCAACTATTCCCTAGTGGATATGTCCTTGAATGATGGATTAGGGGCTGTCGTACAAAAGAATGTCAACCTATTGGTGGACTGTTCCGAAAAAATAACGGCTGTATTAAAAAATTGTACCGACCGATCTATCTGGGTCCTTACCTTGGCCTCATCGGATGGTTCCCCAGGACCATTTGACACGTATCACGCATTTGAGGTCAACAGTGATGGTGTGTCCCATACTTCAGTACGATCCACCTTTGATCCACCGGCCATCAACGACCCCCGTGGTTATCTTAAACTTTCCCCAGAAGGGGATCTCTTGGCCAATGCCAATATGAAAGCTGGACTTTTTCTTTTTGACTTTAATGCCAGTAGTGGAATTGTATCCAACCAAAGGAACATTGCCCTTCCCGAAGTCAATTCACATGCCTATGGGGTGGAGTTCTCCCCTGACGGCCATTTTTTATACGTGCACGCCTCAAATGACCAGCCACAGCAAAATGGCCATACCTCTTCCTTATTGCAATTGGACCTGGATGCGGCCAATATAGCCGAATCCCGGGTAGTATTGGACGAACGGCCCATCTATAGAGGGGCACTACAAATGGGTGAGAACGGTAAAATTTATCGGACCATCTCTGAAAATTACCTCAATGGCAGCTCGTATCTGGGGGTCATCCATACCCCAAATGCCACTGGACAAAATGCCCAATACCAACACAATGCCGTGTCTTTGGGCAGTAAGGAAGGAGGACAGGGACTCCCTCCCTTTGTGCAGTCATTGTTTAATACGGTTCAATTGGTCCAAAATACGGACGGAACACGTTCCAACTCCGCAACCCGTTGCCAAGGTGAGGGAATAGTGCTCCAAACGGAATTATTGGAAGGGGCCACATATCGTTGGATCAAGGATGGGAATACCCTGGAAGGTTACGGTACACACTTCCTGGACCTGCCCGAATTGGCCATGGAGGATGCCGGATACTATCGTCTGGAAATCACCATTCCCAATCAGGAGTGTCCCATTATTGGGGAAGCCCGTTTGGAAGTCCTATCGCTTCCAGAGGCCGGGACCCAAGAACTGGTGCAATGTGACATAGATGAAAATCCAACGGACGGGTATGCCCGTTTTGACCTTACACAATTGGAAGAGGGCCCTTTGGCCCATACCTACTATCTAAGCATGGAGGATATGGCCTCTGACAACCACATCGCCACTCCACAAGACTTTACCAATACAGTAGCCGAGAGACAGACCCTTTACTATAAAGTGGTCAATGACCAAGGTTGCGAAAATACAGGGGAGCTTCATGTAAGGGTACACCCGGTGGTACTGAGTTCCTCCGGGCAACACACCTATTATGCCTGTGATACCGATTTGGGGGACACCCTTACTGAGGGTATGTTTGATCTCAGCGCCATTGCCGAGGAGCACTATCCTGGATACGATGCCCAATTTTATGGAAACGTGGTAGATGCCTCCTTGGAGCAACATCCTTTGCCCTCCAATTACCTTTCTGGCGGGGATACCATCTATTTACGCCTGGAGAATGCCAATGAGTGCCAGGATGTAATGACGATCGATCTACGGCTCAACCCTTCTCCGGACATCTCCTTCCCCCAAGACCATTGGTTGTGCATTGATGGGGAGCCCACCCATTTGAGGGGACCGGTGGGTTTTGACCTATACCGATGGGGACAGTTGGCAGGAAACCAGGAAACGATTCTATCAGAGACGCCCGAAGTACAACTTTCAGAATCGGGAAATTATTTCTTGGAGGTGGGCCTTCTGAACAACGGATTGATGTGTACAGTCCGGACCCTTTTTGAGGTTCGTCCGTCTGAAAAGGCCCTTATCCAAGATTTATTGGTCCAAGATCTATCCTCCAATAATTCAGTGGAAATCATTGTTACGGGGGAAGGTGACTATGAATATTCCTTGGATAGCATTACATATAGGGATTCCCCATTGTTCAATGGACTTTCCCCTGGGATTGTCACCGTTTATGTAAGAGACCGGAATGGGTGCGGTATTACAGAGCAGAAAGTGGCTGTTTTGGGGTACGCCAAGTTCTTTACACCCAATGGGGACTCCGTACATCCGCATTGGCAACTCATTGGGGCCGATGGCATTTCCCTAGGGGCCCAGATTTCCATCTTTGACCGTTATGGCAACCTGGTGACACAGTTGGACCCCAAAGGACAGGGTTGGGATGGAAACCGCAACAACAATCCCATGCCCGCCTCTGACTACTGGTTTCAGGCAGTTTTGGGCGATGGCAGGACCATCAAGGGCCATTTTACCCTAAAGCGATAGAAAATGAGGTTGGACAGTTTTATTATATGGTTCCCTTTGGCACTTGTGATATGCATGGGCCGGCTCTATGCTCAGGAATGCCCTTCCATTCAGAGCCCGGCTGATGGAGCTACGGGTGTTCCTGTGGACGCTTCCATTTCCTGGACTTCCGTGGAAGGCGTTCCCAGCTATCTTATTTCCATTGGCACTACTCCCGGAGGCACTGATATCATCAATGGATTCAATGTAGGGAGCGCCACTCAGTTTTCACCCCCATTGGGTCTTCCCCAGAATACCCAACTCTATGTGACCCTTACCCTTTTCTTTTTTGACCGTCCCAATATTCCCTGTCCCAGTACCACCTTTACCACACAAGAGGTATTGACCCCTCCGGCCTGCACAACCGTGGCAACGCCCGCCGACGGTGCCACCGGTGTGAACGGAGCCACCAATATTTCCTGGAATTATACCCCTACCGCTACGGGATATAGACTTCATATAGGTACCACCCCAGGTGGTGGGGATATCCTTAACAATGCGGATGTCGGGAATGTGCTTACCTATAACCCCCCAACTGATTTTCCGCCCAATAGTCAAATCTATGTGCAAGTAACCCCCTATAACGGGAATGGTCCGGCGATTCCCCAATGTAACGGGAGCTCCTTTACCACAGGTGATGTAGCGGTACTGCCCAATTGTACCCAATTGGTGAGTCCCTATAATGGGGAAACGAATGTTCCCCTAACACCTTTTATTGAATGGGAAGCAGTTCCCAATGCCGATGGCTATCGGGTCACCATAGGATCTTCCCCATTTGCCTCGGACATTTTGGACAATGCCTCCTTTAGCACCAACGCCACCCTGGTCATCGATTTTGAACCGAATAGGACATTCTTTATTACCATCGTCCCATTCAATACCGCTGGGGAGGCCATAGGGTGCTCCCAAGAGCAATTTTCCACCCTTGTGGGATGTGGCCCCTTTTACGACCCAGATTCTGGAGAGTTGGTAAGCTTACATCCGGAGTTCGACTTTCCGGGGACCGTAGGCATTTGCCAGGACTCCCCAACCGTCTTGGAGGCATCG
>JBFOLQ010000053.1:0-2706 GCA_040830145.1 Flavobacteriaceae bacterium
AAACTATCGTCTGTACCGGCATCCGCCAAATCAGAGGAAGTAAAACTACCCCCTCCCTCGATGGCATCAGGACAACTGTCATCATCACTATTCAAATCCAGATGATCTGGTACGGTATCCCCGTCCGTATCCACTGTTAAGCAAACAGAAGGGTTGACGGCAACACGATCAATATGATAATCATAGTTGCTACTACCATTGCCCAAGCTATGGAAGACTAGTCGGTATTCATGGGTAGAATCCGTAATATTAAAGGAACCTGAGACGGTTTGGGGATTGCCAGCATCAGCAAAACCATTTAATGTTTGATTAAAGAGCTCGGCCACTTGGGTATCCGTGGTGGCATCCCAAACCTCGACAAGCAAGGGATTGGTAATCATATTGCCACTATTTCCTTGAACATCAAATGAAAAGGAATGATTTCCAAGGGCAAGCACACCAAAATCGTAAAAATAGGCGCCTGAATTTATGGCTATGTTCACTCCTCCGCCTGCAGCATCATTGGAGTCTCCCGTATCCTCAAAGAGACCTCCGGTCAAATTGATTTGCCGGCTTGTCTGCCATGAGACGGCATTAGTGGTAAGGTCGTAAGGGGCACTTCCACTATACCAGCCTTCCACATTGGTGGGGGCGGTATCAAAACCACCATTTTCAACGGCATTGTAGGTACAGACAAGCCCTTCATCGGTGTCCAGAATCCCATCATTGTCATCATCAAGGTCTGCCTTATCAGCCACACCATCCCCATCGGAATCCACGTATTCGCGATAACCTACTTCCGAGGTATCGCCGACTTCATTGGCCAGACTTGTTTGGGGATTGTTGATATCCCCATCAGGATCCGTATAAAAAGCATTGAGTGCATCGTCAATACCATCCTCATCCGTATCGGTTCCTGAGGAGGGCAAACCACTCTCATAGGTATCCAGAACACTATCATTGTCACTATCCGTATCCAAATAATCAGGAGTGTTGTCCCCATCTGTGTCCTCAGGTGCATTGAGATTGGCATGTGTGCCCCCAAAAATGCCCGTAGTGGCATCATTGGTATCAAACATGGCAATAATACCATCCTTATCGGCATCATTGGAGGTAACGTTTCCATCATTGGCCACGTATCCTGCGGTTGGACGGGCTTCCACCGTATCCGGGATTCCGTCTCCGTCGGCATCAAGATCATTATAATCATCCACACCGTCGGTATCCGTATCAACGGGATCTGTCCCAACTGATAGGGTAGGGTCCGTATCGGTAATATCGTCATCAAAGAAGTCCCAAAGTCCATCACCATCGGCATCGGCATTGCCAACACCCAATACGGCTTCCGCCTCAGCAAGGGAAATGGTACCATCTGCGTTGGTATCCGCGGCGATGATGGTAGGGGTGGTGCCACTTTCATAAAGGTCCGAGATACCATCATTGTCGGAATCAAGGTCCGTGGAATTTGATTCCCCATCCCCATCCATATCCGTACCATTGATCAAAGGGGTGGAGTCGGCCATTCGGAAGGCAAAATTCTCATTTGCAGATCCGGTCCTGAATATGGAAAAAACAGAAGTTGTTTCCGCAGGTAGGGCAATACCAAATTGAAGGATGGTAATAATATTTCCGGTAGAGGCCGAAGCGGTCACATTGTATGAGTCCCCCGATGACAGGCTGGCCGTTGGGTTTGCGGTAGTTGTTACATTTGTAACGGCTGCGCCACCACCCTGGGCACTTACATCGATGATTGTGGCCGTTTTGATATAGGTGTCAAAGGTCACCGTCCATGTCCCGGCATGGTTTGTCCAAGAGGGACCATGGTTGTTCAGGTCCTCCATGGATACGAGCAAGGGTTCGTCGCTCAGGTTTTCCAGGGTAAAGTCCCACCCATATTGACTGCCGGAAAATGGTGCTATCCCAGCCGTGACAACATTGTTGGTTCCACCATCTGGGCCGTTGATGGTCGATGGGGCGGTAACCTCCGGATTGGGACTTGACCAGGTAAAAACGGCAACTTTTTCTGAATCGTTGTTAAAAATTTCAATGCTTCCATTCTGTGAATCGCCTGAAAAATTGGCCATGGTATAGGCAAGCACATTGGGTTGGGTGGCAAAGGTTGATTCATTGATATCCAAGATACCATCATTGTCATCGTCAATATCATCGGAATTAACGATACCATCCCCATCCAAATCAAATTTATCATCACGATAATCCACATCAGGGGTAATCGGATTGGTATCAGTCAAGGTAGTGGAAGGGTTGTCCACACTACCATTGACGTCATCATAGGTAGCATCAGTGACCACTGAAATACCGGATTCATGTTTATCCAAATACAGGTCATCGTCACTATTGTCGTCTAAATAGTCTGCAAACCCGTTTCCATCGGTATTCTCTGGTGTGATCCCCGCTGATGCGGTGGGGTCCGTGGACCCGGTGTTGCTGTCGTAGTTGTCGTCGAGCCCGTCGTTGTCGTCATCGGTCATGGCGGCGCCACCGCCGCTGGGCGCGGTGTAACTTGCCGTTGGCTGTGCCTCCACGTTGTCCGGGATGCCATCGCCGTCTGAGTCGAGGTCCAGGCTGTTGATGGTCCCGTCCCCGTCCCGGTCGATGTCTATGGTGTACTGGTTGACATCGTCCCCGGTGGCCCCTGTGATGTACATCCTGTCGCCGTTTGGACTGAATGTGATGCCCTCCGGTGTCGCTTCCTCGGAAGCGATG
>JBFOLQ010000054.1:0-3086 GCA_040830145.1 Flavobacteriaceae bacterium
AAAAGCGTTACCAAGGCTCCTTTTGCCGTTTTGCCAACGGCCGAGACCCAAATGGCAATGGCACTCAATACCCCGAAAAAGAGTCCATAGGCCACCAGTAGCACCAAATACCTCACAACAGTATCCGTTTGCATGGGACCATGTGCTTCAGCAATGACAAAGCCCAATACCACTATAAAGACTGCCCACAAAAAAATCAATGACAGTCCCCATAGGCCCAACCATTTGCCAAAGACCAATTCCTTTCGCGATACCCCTTGTCCCAACAATAGTTTCAGGGTTCCGTTTTCCCGTTCCCCAGCCAAGGTGGCATACCCCAAATAAAAAATAAGCAAGGGGACAATTACTTTGAGCAGCATGGCCAAACTTACTTCGCCAAAGCGAAGTAAGCCTGTAGACATACTGGCCTCTGAAAAGTTAACGGTATTTTGCTTGTGCGCTTCCAAAAAAATCGCATTTCCCACAAAATTTTCCATCCCCAGATCAAATACACTCAGCACATGTTTCACCCGTAAGGCAAACGAACCGTAATGTGCCATTCTATGCGGATGTTTATCGGGATTGTTCTCCCAACTCTCCCGCACTTCATGCTGGACCCCACCACGGATCAGGTTTTGGTCGTGGTAATTCTCCCAGCCCGTATAGGCAGAGAATATCAGCAATAGGCCCATTAAAATCAGGGCAATCAACATAACTTTGGACCTAAAGGCATTTGTCCAAAGTTGACGGGCCACCAAATAGATCGCTCTTTTATGCATCCTTAAAATTTATACGTGGCATTTAACAAGATATTCCTTGGTGTTCCCGGGCCCAACCTAGATGGGTTGAGGCCCCCTAACCAATACGTCTCGTCAAATAAATTATTTGCCTTTAAAGTCAATTGGATACCCGTATTATTCGGCTTGTAATACAGTGCGGCATCAAATACCGTATAGTTTGGCAATAGCACCCTATCCGTAGCGTACGTAGGGTTGTACCACGTATATCTATCATCCACATATTGGGCACCAAAACCAAGTCCAATACCTTTTAGGGTTTTATTCATAAAATCGTAACGTCCCCAAAAATTTGCATTATGTTTTGGAGCTCCTCCAATACGTTCCCCAATAAAGTCCTCTATAGCGTCTTCCACAATTTCCGCGTTGTTAAAACCGTAAGAAGCTATCAATTGAAAATTTGGTGTTACATAACCGGAAATATCCATCTCAAAACCTCTACTGCGTTGCTCACCCCTTGCCGTTAAGTTATCCAAATCATACGTATCCCCAAGCAAGATGTTTTTTTGAACAATATCAAAAAAGGCTACGTTGGCAAATACTTTTCCGTTCATAAATTCACCCTTAAAGCCAACTTCCTTTAAGCTACTTTCCAGCGGATCAAATCTACTGGGTGAAGCTGCCCAAAAGAAACCTTCTGCCGTTGGTGATAATGACACTGTATTGGTATGTGGTTGAAACCCTTCTAAATAGGTAGCGTAGGCACTAATGTCTTTGTTAATCTCATACGTTACCCCCACTCTTGGCACAAAAGCATTGGTTTTAAATTCTTGCTCATCGCCTTTGTAATCAAAAATATCTGTAAACCACTCGTATCGTAGGTTAACCAATGCCGAAAATTTTCCAATCTTGAGTTGGTTTTGAATATAAATCCCATCACTTGTATTGAGATTGGCAGGAATTGTCAATTCAGAAAGATTATAGGCATTTGTATTTCTGGCACCATTGAAAGGATCCTCTAAATTAAAATGGGGAACAGCAGGTACAGGCATGGTTACACCATCCACAACCATTTGCTGAAAATTATCTGGATTACCTGGGTCATAATTGGATTGACCCCCATTTATTGTTAAATATCGCCTGGCACGAAGAAATCCAGCCCCAATTTTTCTTTCCCAACGTGTGGCATCATATCCAACCAATAGTTTATTGGTAACCTTGCCATTTTTAATATCGTAATTAAAATATGTGCTAAAATTATCTGTTTCCCAGAATTGTTGCCTTCTATCATATCGCATTCTTGCGAGTGTAGGGATGACATTGCCATCAATATCCACTGCGGTACCATCAACCCGGTGTTCAGCCAAATCCTCATCCCAAGTTTGCTTCATATACTGAGCGTTAAAACCGAGGTCTTCTGTAAACTTTTTACTAAAGTTAGCCATAAACACAAGCTCTTTGGTTTTATAGTGGTCGTTAGATGCCCCAACATTCATTGTAATAGGGGTACTATTCAAATCAAACTCGCCATTGATCGCACCAAAAATTGGCTGCCCCCTATCTAAATTACCTTCGGCATTGTTATAAATCATTTCCACATTCAGTGACGTATTATCATTAGGGATATAACTTAAAGACGGTGCCACCAAAAAGGCGTTATTGTTTACAACATCCCTAAATGAATCTGCCTCTTGGAACGCAGCATTAAAACGATACAACAAAGTTTTGGATTCATTTAAGGGCCCTGTAAAATCTGTCGTGGCCCTTAATGTCCCAAAGCTCCCGGCCGCTATGGACACCTCACTACGTTTTTCCAACAATGGCTTTTTGGTCACCATATTGACCGTACCTCCAGGGTCTGCACTTGAAAAGGTAACTGAAGATGGGCCTTTGATAACTTCTACGCGCTCTAAATGAGAAGTGATGGGTTGTAAAAAATAATACTGACGCGTACGCATCCCGTTTAATACTTGTCCGTCATCTGCTTGGGTAATACCTCTGATATTATAGTGATTGTAAAGCCCCGTAACGGAAACGTTACTTACTGTTTTTACGGCTTCTGCCAATTGAAAGGCCTGTCTGTCTGCCAAAAGCTCCTTGGTTACGGTTGCAACTGCCTGTGGTAATTCCTTATTCTTAATGGCAACTTTGGTCGCGGAGAAGGAATAATCACTATTGTAATCTTGCCGGGCCCTACCCACAACTTCCACCGATTGTAGTTGTTGCACACTTTCCTCCAGCACCAAAATACCCAAATCGTATTCTTTGTCCCCATCAAAAGTGTTTTCCAGATGTTGGGACTTCATCCCTACGTAATCCAATTGTAATTGATACGTTCCCGTCTGTGGTAATTCCAGATTAAAACTTCCG
>JBFOLQ010000055.1:0-4948 GCA_040830145.1 Flavobacteriaceae bacterium
CAAGAATGGTGTAGAAAAACCTTCGTTCCCTGCATTGGTACAACCCGTGGACTCCATCCCTCCCAAAGCCCCGGTGGAACTGACGGGAACCATAGATACGACAGGAGTGGTACACTTGCATTGGAAGGCCAATACAGAACCTGACCTCGCTGGATACCGAATCTTCCGATCCAACAATCCCGATGCGGAATTCAATCAATTGACCCTTTCGCCCCAAAGGGAAAACACATTTACCGATACCATTGGAATCCGTAACCTGAACCCTAAAATCTATTATAAAGTACTGGCCGAGGACCAACGTTACAACCCATCAGGGTTCTCTGAAATGCTGGCCTTGGAAAAACCAGACCTTATACCTCCTTCACCCCCCGTGATCAGTGAGTATACCGCAACGGAGAATGGGGTCAATCTATCTTGGACACCCAGTTCTGCCGATGATGTGGTGGAACATACCGTCTACAGGAAAAAATTGGGAGGGAACGAAACACAGTGGGAACTGGTGAAAGCCATTTTAAGTGAAGACTCCATATCCCATTACCTCGATTCCCAACTACTACCCGGCACTACCTATGCCTATACAGTAGTGGCCAAGGATAGGACTGGCTGGGAAAGCAATCCATCCGGGCAGATAGTGGTGAAGACGCCCAAAAAATTGTATGCGGAATTGATTCCCCGCTTTAACGCAATCGTAGATAGGGAACAGCGGTCGATTCGATTGGATTGGAAAGCCAATAGTGACACCATTTCAGAATTTTTGCTTTACAGGGCCGAAGGCGATGCCCCCCTTGCCCTCTACAAAACCATAAAAGGGGACAACACTTCCTATGTTGACACCCATCTCGTGGTAAGTACCAAATATCGTTATGCCATCCAACTGGTGGAAAAAGATGGCACTCAGTCCCAATTAAAAAAAGTTGAAGTAACGTATTAGCATCATGAAAAAGTCCCAAATATTTTTTGCTGTTTGCATGTTTCTTTTTGGAATACAAATCCATGCACAATATAAATACAAGCTTGAGTACGATATAGAAGTATTCTTTTCATCAGCAGGTCCAACCCAGACTTTTACCCTAAACCTATCAAATTCAAGGGGTGATACCAGTGGCCCTCGATTATTCAATGCCACAGTTCAAGACGGACACTTGGAAACGTATAATGTATACAGGGATGAAATAGTAACCAGTAGTAGCATCTATACGGGGATAAATAAGTCCACACGCCAAAGTGGTAGCACTTGGCACCAATACTACGATTTCTGTGATATCCCCAATAATCGTTCATGGCTACTCGGCGATAGGGGCTTCGTGGCTTTCTTCCATATAGCGCGTATTGAATCACTTGCGGCCATAAATGGGTACGACAGCTCCAATACCACACTTTCTGAGTGTACACCAACTACGTTGAAGGCTTTTTCAAACGCCTGTGGAAATATACGCTATGCAGTTCAATATCAAATAGGCAGCAGCACTACATGGAGCACGCTTCTTAGCTATGGAAGTAGAGGTGGTTCCTTTAGCTTTCAAAAGAGCGATTTTCCCGGACTCAATACGTATGAAAACGTACGATTAAGGATACAATACAACAATACAGGGACTATAGAATACTCAGATGTGCTCACGTATTCCTTTATCCCCTGTCCACCAGAATTGACCAATACCCAAACAACAAACACCACCTGTTCCGATACTGATGATGGTACGGTGACCCTTACCTTTGACCGTTCCTTGAATACGGGGGAACAGTTTAGGGCTACTTTAAGTGGCGTGACCCCGGAGGGATTTACCATCCCAGAGGCTGATGCCACGGCCAATACCTTTGCCGCTGGAAACACCTACCTATGGCCCAACAACCTGCAGGCTGGGAATTATACAATTACGTACCAAACATTTTTGCTCAATGGCCCCGGCCCGGAAGATGACCAGCCCACAGGTACAGAGGAAACAGGGACCTTTACCATAAGTAGGCCCAGTGAGGTCACCGTGGCCATTGCAAGTACCGTGCAACCCAAGTGTACTGGAGATACTGGGACCGTAACCCTGAGCGCCAGTGGGGGTTCTGGAAGTACATACCAGTTTTCCAACAATAATGGCCCTTGGCAATCTTCCCCCATATTTACTGGACTCGCCCAAGGAAGTGCAAATTCCTTTAAAAGCAGATTGGTACTTGGGGGAGGCAACCATTGTATCTCCCCTGGCAATGCCAATAGCACCATCAACACCATTACCGATGGGATTACCATCACTTCGGCAGGGGTCAATGCGCCCCCAAGTTATCCGGGCGCCACGGACGGGGAGATTGTCATCAATACCTCAGGGGGTACCGCGAACTATACCTATACTGTTTCAGGGCCCATAACACGGAGTGTGACTTTGACTTCCAATCTGGGAGTAGTGGACGGCCTTCCCGCGGGCACCTATGCCATAAGCGTTTCCGACGCCAATTCGTGTATGGCCACACATGGCAATGTGGTACTCAACCCCATTCCGGTGCCCACAGTGGGCACTCCCCAAATCACGGCATACATTAGCTGTAACGGACAGTCAGATGGAGCCATCAGCATTCCCATATCCGGAGGGGCAGCCAATTATAACTATAGATGGTATAGAGATGGAAGCTTGCTCCAAAGTGGTACTACAGGGGCCTCTTTTACTAGAAGTGGCCTCACGGCAGGAGAATATACCTTAACGGTATCTTCCAAAGGAGCCCCCATTGATGTCGCCCAAGCAACGGCCTCCAAATCCGTATCACTGACACAACCTTCTGTATTAACCATAGCATCGGCCACTGCCAATGATATAAGCTGTTTTGGAGGCACAGACGGCTCCATTGACGTTCAGGTGAGTGGAGGCACGTCCCCTTATAGGTATCGACTGGCACACAGTGGTGGTTTTACCGCTGTTTCGGGAAATACATTCAGTATCCCCATTGTTTCGCCAGGGAACTATCCGTTATATATTCGGGATGCGAATGACTGTACCGTTCAATACAGCACCAATCTAACTATTTCCCAGCCTTCGGCACCAATACGTATTACGGAGGTGCTTAGCGCACATAAAGACAATGAAATCAATGGTGGAAGTGAAGGTGTCCTAGAAGTTAGTATCAGCAACAACAACGGAACCCAATCGGTATCATGGACTCGAAACGGAAGTGCTTTTACGCCTCCCGCTGGCTCAACCAACACTCGTTTAGTAGGCCTTTCCGCGGGTCATTACAACCTGACGTTTACCGACAATAGCGGTTGTACCGCTTCACTGGCGACGGCCATTGAGATTACGGAACCCGGACCTCTGGGCATCATTTCCCTTGATGGCAGTGCCATTGCCTGTTTTGGGGAGGCTACGGGAACCATAGATGCAACGGTCACTGGGACACCACCCTTTACCTATTCGTGGGAACGTCAGGGCGACTCAGGTTTTACGGCTCCGAACAGCCCTAACCTTACAGGGCTTCGGGCGGGCACCTATACGCTTCGACTGACTGATGCCACACCCACTCCTGAGGTGTCAGCAACGGTTACGATAACCCAACCCTCAATGGCCTTGGGAGCTACAGAAAATTTTACCGGAGTGTCGTGTAATGGAAGTACAGATGGTAGTGTCTCCATAAATGCAACAGGGGGAGCACCTCCATACAGTTACGCAATTGATAGTGGCAACTATCAGACCTCCAATGAATTTACGGGTTTGGCACCGGGAAACTATACCGTGAGGGTACGCGATGCCAACAATTGTACTTTTGATGTGGCGGGTACAATTGTGGAACCCTCTCCCATTTCCGTAAGCACGGATGAGCTGAAAAATGCCAGTAGTTCAGGGGGAACGGACGGATCCATTTCGGTCACTATTTCAGGAGGTACACTTCCCTACGGCATTACCTGGTCAGGCCCTGGAAACTTCACGTCCAACAATGAAGATATCAGTGGATTGGCAGCAGGGCAATACACCCTCCAAATACGGGATGCAGCCCATAGCACGGATGCAAGTGGTTGTTATTATGTGAAAAACTTTACGGTTTCCGAACCAGGGCCTTTGACAATTGATGGTTTTGAGGTAACCAATGTTTCCTGTAAAGGAGAGGCTACCGGGGCCATTACCGCCCTAGTGACCGGGAACGCCCCCATTCAATATACTTGGGAATACGGAGGCAATGTGATTTCCGGTGCTACCACCAATATTTTACAGAATATTGTTGCCGGGGAATATACGTTGACCGTGGATGATCCCACATCAAATCCACCAGTGACACGTATTGTTACGGTAATCGAGCCAACCTTGGAATTAACAGCCAATGGATTGCCCATAGATATCAGTTGTCATGGAGGTACCAATGGTGCGCTTCAAATCAATGCCCAAGGAGGCACAACACCATATGAATATTCTCTGGATGGCGCAACCTTTCAATCCAGCAATACGTTCACTGATCTTTCTGAAGCTTATTATACCGCTACGGTCAGGGACGCGAACAATTGTATTTTTACACTCCCCACTCCCGTCTTTGTGAATGCGCCACAAGAAATGGGATTGGTCTTGGATGAAAACCGTCCCCTAACGGCAGCCAATTCCATGGATGGGGCCATTCGCATCACACCCTTTGGGGGCACTACACCTTACACCTATGCATGGACCTCGGATAACGGGTTCACATCGGCCCAGGAAGATATTACAGCATTGGCAGGCGGCACGTATACCGTGGTCATAAGGGACGCTAATTATGGTACCACGACAGACATAGGTTGTATGTACACCGAGACATTCGTCGTTTCTGAACCAGCGGAATTGACAGTTGCCATATCACAGATTGTGTACTTGGAATGTCATGGTGATGATTTTGCTGAGCTTCAGGCCACTGCAGAGGGTGGGGTCTCCATTACTCCTTATCTATATCAATGGTACCAAAGAGTGGTGGGCAATGACATTGCCCTATCTGAGACAACAGATAGTATAGG